>CALISX010000474.1 GCA_938041725.1 uncultured Lachnoanaerobaculum sp. | reverse complement strand
TTGCGAATACCTGTCAGCGGCACGGGAGCTGCTCTGCAGCGGAGTGGCGCGCAGACTTATACAGAAAAGAGCATAAACGGGGTGCTGTGTTGCGGCTGAGAAAGGAAAAACCTTAACCCATAACCTGATCTGGATAATGCCAGCGTAGGAGAAAAAACTGCCGTAACAGGCAGTTTTTTTGTGCCTGCCCCTAGAAAGGAGAGAATATGAACGCCAGTGTAGCCATACAGTCTTTGCCGGAGGCAAGAACAGACCAGGAGCTGATCCGCATTGTGGATGAGGTGATTGCCTATATCAAAAGCACCGGTTTTACCTACCATGTGGGGCCCTTTGAAACCACCATTGAGGGGGAGTATGAGGCTTTAATGGATATTGTAAAGGAATGCCAGTATGTGGCCCTGCGGGCGGGGGCTCCCTCTGTGGCAGCCTATATTAAGGTGAGCTTTAAGCCCGAGGGAAACCTGCTCACCATTGAAAGAAAGGTAAGCAAGTATCATCAAAATGACGGAAAAGAATAAGGACTATTTATATCCCCTGTGCAGCCTGGGGATGATACTTTTGCTCTGGCAGCTGGTATGCAGTCTGGGGCTGGTATCTCCCTTTCTGCTTCCTTCTCCCCTGGCCATTTTTAATGCCTTTCGAGGGGATTTCTGGCTGTTGGCGGATCACCTGAAAACAACTCTTTTAGAAAGTGTAATCGGCCTGTTTTTCGGGGTGCTGCTGGGCTTTGTGTCTGCTCTTCTCATGGACCGCTGGAAATTTATGTATAAGGGGTTTTATCCCCTGGTGGTGCTGACCCAGACGGTACCCACGGTGGCCATTGCCCCCCTGCTGGTGCTTTGGTTTGGCTATGAAATGCTGCCAAAGATCATTTTAATTGTGATTGTCACCTTTTTTCCTGTTACGGTGGGGCTTTTAGAGGGATTTAAGGCAGCGGATCCCGATGAGGTCAATCTTTTGAAATCCATGGGAGCGGGAGAGGGGGAAATTTTTCGGTATATCAAATTCCCCTCCTCTTTGGGACGGTTTTTTGCTGCCCTGCGCATCTCCGCCTCCGCCCACATCATCCCCTCCTACAACCGGGTGCTGGACCGCACCACCGAGCGCTTCCTCGGCGCCCGTCAGCTCGGCACCACCGGCCGCGGCATCGGACCCACCTATGCGGACAAGATGAACCGCGTGGGTCTGCGCATCCAGGACCTCTTCGACGAGTCGATCCTGC
>CALISX010000473.1 GCA_938041725.1 uncultured Lachnoanaerobaculum sp. | reverse complement strand
CTCCATTGTCATTGTTAAAGCTTAAATTATTCACCGTCAGGTCGCCCTTGCTTACATTGTTGGAAAGCTTGGGCATCCGAACCGTTAAGGTAATGGTACTGGAGCTTCCACTGCCTCTTAAAAAGCTGACGCTGTCTCCGGAAAAGGTATAATAGGCTGCTGTCTTTAAGGCCTTGGTGTCGAAGCGATACCCGCTCTCTGCCTTAACAGTCACCTTAAACTCCGGAACCTTGCCTCTGGTCCAGCTGCCGGACAGATTTACCGCTGTACCCTGCTCATTGACTACAGAGTATCTTTGATCTCCGGTGGTGACAATGATATTGCTGGTGGAGGCTCCCACCTCAATATCTGATGTGTCAAAATTTAAGCTTACTTTATCCACTGCCACTTTATTATCCGCAAAAGCCGTAGCTGTCAACCCAAAAACCATGCATGCGGAGAGGACAAGTGCTGACAAAGTTTTGATGAATCCTTTGTTTCTCATAAGTTTTACCTCACCTTTCTTGTACTTTTTTGTACTTACTTTGTGTATGCCCTTATGTTAGCCCAAATAGAGAAAAAATAATAGATTCCAAAGGCTTAAGTCTTGTTTACGAAATTTTTCCTATGGTAAATTTTTCTTAAATCCTGGGAAGAAAAAAGACACAGAAGGGAGCAGCAGTCGCCGACCTGTCCTGTTTCCGCCAAAAAGGCCAAGGGACTTATGGTAAATGATACAATCATGTATTATCTGCCATAAGTCCCTTGGCCACATAAACAAAAAAATTTTCTTTTACAACCGTCCGTTGTAAAAACCTCTTTTTCTTCTCCAAAAATCCGGTATACTATGCTTGTCTGAATCAATACTGTCATGACGGTATTGGTTTTGCAGCAAAAATGCTGCTGTCTATCGGGAGCCGGCTAACGGCTCCTTTCTTCTGACCAAAGGAGCGATCAAAGTCCAAAAACAGCGGCGGACGCCCAGTGGATCCTCCTGGCCGCCCGCCGCTGTTTTGGCAGAATGGGACATCCATGAAAATACCCTGCTTCCATGGCAGAGTTCTTCAAGGATTCCCCGTCAATGAAAAGCTTTTCCTAACTCCAGCTTCACTGCTTTTTCCCTGCGGGAATCTCATACTCAAAAATACATACTGTGGAAAGCTCCGGGTCCTCCAGCACATCAATGGAGCTGGGGAATTCCGGTTTTTCGGGAATCACTGCCACCTTAAAGGAGCGCACCTCAATCACAGCCCGGTCTCCCTTTTCCTCATTCAGACGGGCCTTAAACTCCATATAGTCCCCGGCAAACACCGGAGCAAACAAACGAACCTTGGCAACCTTGGCACATCTGGAAATATTTCCATACACCTTGGCCATCAGCCGCTCTGCGGTATCTTCCATAAGAGTAATGGATCTGGCACCGTTTACTACTCCGCCGCCATAAAACAGATCCCTGTCAGACATACGATATCTCATTGTCACTTCCTGGCTCATAGTCTCTCCTCCTTATAAGTCCAATTCTCTCCATGGATCTTTCACGGTACCATCCGGCTGGGGTCCCCGCTGTACATCCTTTTTCACCACAAGAACAACTGTTCCATCAGAAATCAACTTAGGCTCTTCAAAATAATGCATCTCTCCTGGAGCCGCATCCTTCTTGCCCATACGGCTGGCCAGGGTAGCCACCTTATAGGTACTAATACGGCAGGTTCTGGAGGTGCTTCCCACACGGATCAGCTCAGCTTTAAAATCCAGCTGATCCCCCACATAAGCATCCTCAAAAAGCTCCACATCCGTATATCCCAGGCACAGGGACTCATCGCCGTCATTTAAAATCATCAGCTCTGTTTCTACGTCCCCGATAAAGTCAAACTGGCGCCCAAAAGGCACCCTTCCGTCAGGATTGATGCCGTCAGCCATGGTCATCTTATAGCTCAGCACCGCATGTTTCCTTGCACTCATTGCTCAAACCTCCTGCATATTGTAAAAGTCCCGGAGCAAGCCCCTGCCAGGATTTTTGCCTGGACCAGGGCTTCCCCCAGGTTAACCACTATAGCTGCCTTGCTAATCGCCATGGCTAACCGCCATGGGCCCCCGGGAGAGGCCTGTAGGAAGCCCACAGCAGATGCAGTGCAGACAGAGAGGCACCTCTCTCTGCACTGTTTGTCTATATCAATTTTTATTCCTGATCACACTTTAAAACAGCATTCAGCATCACGCTGGCTCCCTGGGTGCAGTGCTCTACAGAGGTAAACTCCGGCTCACAGTGGGAATGTCCATCCTTGGAAGGCACAAAGATCATGGTAGTAGGCATCATATAGGACACAAACTGTGCATCATGTCCGGCACCGGAATTGATCCGCATATTGGAATATCC
>CALISX010000472.1 GCA_938041725.1 uncultured Lachnoanaerobaculum sp. | reverse complement strand
TTTGCCACCGATGATATCCTGCTGGAACGGGCCATTTATAATCTGGTGGACAATGGCATAAAATACAATGTTCCCGGAGGCAGCTGCAGTGTTGTCATTCAGGAGAAAAAACAGAAATTAATCATAGAAGTCATGGATACAGGAATCGGCATGGGGCCGGAGGAAAAACAACATGCCTTTGATCTTTTTTACCGGGCTGACGCCTCCAGAAGCCACAAAACCGCCGGATACGGCATTGGTCTGGCTTTGGTCCGGGATATTGTACAAAGGCTGAAGGGAAATATTACCATTTGGGACAATACACCCCAGGGCAGTATTTTCCGTATTACCTTCCCCCTCCCCCATCAAACAAAGTAACCTTTCAGATGCCTTAATCCGGCTCTGATTCTATCATAACAACCACAGAAAGGATGAGATTTATGAAAAAGCAATTAACAAACATGATGGTATGTGCACTCTGTGTGGCAGCCCTTAGCGGTTGCGCCTCTGCCTCTGTAGTAAAGCCGGCTGCTACTGCTTCTGGAAGCGAAAGCAAGCTGGAAAGCATGCCCGGCTCTGTACTTCAAACCGGAGTAATTACCTCCCTGGATGCAGAACGTACGGCCCTTGTGATTAAACCGGAGGACATGACCGGTGAGCAGGGGGAGGACAATGAAGTCCAGCTCAATATGGATAAAACCACCCCCATTGTCAGTGCCTCCACCGGCCAGCGGGTAGATCCTTCTCAATTAAAGGAGGGCACGCGTGTTTACGCCTGGGTATCTCCGGAATACACCTCCAGCCTGCCTCCCCAGACCTGGGCCCATGCCATTGTGGTGGACGCAGAGGAAACGGTTCCCATGCATGTAGAGGTGGCATCCATTGAAACCAAGGATTCCACGGTCACCATTCAGGATACTTCCTCCAACCGTTGGACCATTGATCAAAAAACTCTTCCGGTTTCCTATGAAGACGGCAAGGAAGTGGGCTGGGAGACGGTGAAAAAAGGAACCACACTGCTGGTATGGCCTTCCATGGTTGCTGTTTCCAAGGACAATGTTTTCCAAGGAGAAAAGGTCATGGTGCTGGGAAGCCGCTGATCCCTTCGATTTTCTCAAAAAAGCCCCTCGGGGCTGCATATTCCAAAATAAACAGGCTGCCCTTTTGGGCAGCCCTTTTTATCCAAAATTTTCCATAATACACCGGCGCAAAAGCCCTAGGGCAGAAACCACTGCCTGCTTTCTGATACTCAGCCGGTCCCCGGTAAAATGATGTTCCTCCACATATACATTGTCCCGGATAAAGCATCCGATATACACCAGGCCCACAGGCTTTTTGGAGGTTCCTCCGTCAGGACCTGCAATCCCTGTAACAGAAAGGGAAACATCTGTATCCGCTGCAATGGCAGCCCCAAAGGCCATTTCCTTGGCTGTCTGGGAACTGACAGCACCATATTTTTTCAAGGTGGATTTCCCCACATCCAAGGTTTTTCTCTTGGACTTATTGGTATAGGTAACAAATCCCTCCTTATACACCTCCGACACCCCGGGCACATTAATCAGACGCCCTGCCAAAAGCCCTCCGGTACAGGATTCCGCTGTGGAAATGGTAAGATCATGCTTTTCCAAAAGTTCCACCACCGTCATTTCCAGGGAAACAGCCTCCTTGGTGGAATAGATGTATTTTTCCAGCTGCTTCTTTAAAGCCTTGTAGGCCGGCTTTAAAATTCCCTTAGCCTCCTCTTCTGTTTCTCCCTCTGCAGACAGGACAACATAGATCTTTGGTGCCAGAGGCTGCACATCCATCTGCACCTTGGGGTGGTCCCGGCGGACTTCCTCCACCTGCTCCTCCACCTCCTCTTTTTCAATACCAATGAGCTTTACGGTTCTGTTCCTTACCACCATATCCATTCTTGCCCCCCTTATTGACCGACAAAAAATGCCTGCCGGTTTTTGATTATATATTCTCCCAAAGATACCAAAGTCAAAAGGACCATAAGCCAAATGAAACCATTGGTAACCACCTCCAGAGCCTTGATATTGCAAAGCAGCAAAATCACCGTGAACATCTGCACCACAGTCTTGATTTTCCCGGACATGGCGGCAGCAATCACCACCCCATTGTCCGCCGCCAGCAGGCGCAGCCCGCTGATAATAAACTCCCTGGCAATCACCAAAAGCACTGCCACAGCGGAAAGCTGTCTCAGCTCTACAAAACAGATTAAGGCAGAGCAGACCAGCAGCTTATCCGCCAGGGGATCCATGAATTTTCCAAAATCCGTAATCAGCTGGTATTTTCGGGCAATCCATCCATCCAAAGTATCCGTAATGACCGCCACAAAAATTCCCAGGGCAGTCATACGAAAAACAAAATTCTCTCCATTCTCATATAACAAAAAAAACACAAAAAAAGGAACCAATACCATCCGAAGCAAGGTCAGCTTATTGGGAAGGTTCATAGCAGCTCTCCTACCAAATCATATTCCGAGGAATCCACAATCCGTACCCGGCAAAAATCTCCGGATATAAACTTTTTATGGGATTTCACAAAAACATAGCCGTCCACCCCGGGAAGATCCATATAGGATCTGGCGGCATACACCTCTTCCTCCGGAAGCCAGCCCTCTATCAGTACCTGCATTTCCCGTCCCACCTGCCTTTTCAAATGTTCTATGGAAATCTCCTGCTGGATGCCCATAAGCCGCTCCCGTCTGGCCTCCTTTTCCTCCTCCGGCACCTGGTCCGCAAATCCCGCCGCAGGGGTTCCCTCCTCCTCGCTGTAGGTAAACACCCCCAGACGCTCCAGCTTCATGGAACGGATAAAGTCCGCCAGAATATTTACATCCTCCTCCCTTTCTCCGGGAAATCCCGCAATCAAGGTGGTTCTTAGGGCAATATCCGGAATTTTCTTCCGAATTTTTCTGATCATCTCCTCCAGCTGGGCCCGGGAGGTTCTTCTGGCCATCCGCTGCAAAACTGCATCCGAGGCATGCTGTATGGGAATGTCCAGATAATGGCAAATCTTTTCTTCCTGGGCCATCACATCCAAAAGCTCCTCGGTAATCTCCTCTGGATAACAGTATAAAATCCGGATCCATACAATACCTTGAATTTTACATAATGCCTTTAATAAGGCGGGAAGAGATTTTTTTTGATACAGATCCACCCCATACAAAGTGGTTTCCTGGGCCACCAAAATCAACTCCTTCACCCCCTGGGCCGCCAGCTGTCCGGCCTGCTCTAAAAGATTTTCCATGGGGTAGCTTCTATAGGGTCCCCGCATACCGGGTATGGCACAGTAGGTGCATCCCTTATTGCACCCTTCAGCAATTTTTAAATAGGCGCTGTACCCTCCGGTGGAATTCACCCTGGCGGCAGAAATCACCGGCAGCCTGTTCAGATCTAAAAAGGCATTGCTCTCCCTGCCCTCCAGGGCCCCCCGGGCGGTTTCAAC
This sequence comes from uncultured Lachnoanaerobaculum sp., assembly GCA_938041725.1. GTDB lineage: Bacteria > Bacillota > Clostridia > Lachnospirales > Lachnospiraceae > Lachnoanaerobaculum. The sequence continues at coordinate 1,216 of CALISX010000472.1, read as the reverse complement.
AATCTTATCAAAACTGCTGGTTCCCAAAAGAGCATCCACCTCCGGAATCTCTCGAAGGATCTCCTCCTTATACCTTTGGGCCAAGCACCCCGTAACAATCAATACCTTCAGCCTGGCCTCTTCCTTTAATCTGGCGGCCTCCAAAATGGCCTGGATGCTTTCCTCCTTGGCTTCCTGGATAAAACCGCAGGTATTCACAATCATAATATCCGCCTCTGTTTCCTCCAGGGTATATTCAAAGCCATGGCTTTGCATCAGTCCCACCATCATCTCCGCATCTACCGTATTTTTATCGCAGCCCAGAGATACCATGGATAATTTCATACAAACTCCTGCATCCGGCTTACTGGCCGGAATCCTCACTGGTAATCTTTACCTTTCTTTCGTACAGCTCCTCAATAGCAATGGAAAGGGGCTTTCTCCCCTGGGTATGGTATACCTCCGGTTCCTCCCCTCCAATCAGCTGCCTGGCCCTTTTGGCACTGGCAATCACAATGGAATATCTGCTTTGAACCACCGGCGCCTCTCCCGGATCCACATGGGAATTGGCCGCCTGAATCAGTTCGCTGTAGGATGGATGCAACATATCAATTCTCCTTATACTTTAAAAGCTCTGACTGCAATGTTTGAATCAGTTCCCGGTTTTGCCCGGCTGCAAAGTGCTGGGCCTGGATAATGCCATGGAGGACCGTCACGCTTTCCTCCAGAGTATCATTGACCAAAATGTAATCGTATTCATGGATAAAATCCGCCTCTTTGGCTGCGGTTTGCAGCCGGCGGGCAATCTGCTCCTGACTCTCTGTACCCCGCCCCGTAAGACGCTGTTCCAGACCACAAAAATCAAAAGGGCCTGGGGAAACTTTTTCTTAATCTTCAAGGCCCCCTGCATCTCAATTTCCAGAATCACATCCAGCCCCTGTTCCAGCTGCTCCCTTACATAGGGAGCCGGAGTTCCATAATAATTGCCGCAGTAGGAAGCATATTCCACCAGCTCCTCCCCGGCAATCATTTCCTCAAAGCGCTCCTTAGTGGTAAAGAAATACTCCTTCCCATGGCGCTCTCCCTCCCTGGGGGATCGGGTGGTGGCGGAAATAGACAGGGCATAATTTTCATAGTCCTGCAAAAGCTTCTTTGTGATGGTTCCCTTTCCTGCCCCGGAAAAGCCGGAAACCACCGTCAGCAATCCTCTTTTCATATGGTCCTCACTCAATATTTT
>CALISX010000471.1 GCA_938041725.1 uncultured Lachnoanaerobaculum sp. | reverse complement strand
ATTATTCAGATGGGCTTATTTATGGATGGTGACGGCATTCCACTGGCTTTCTCTCTATTTCCTGGAAACGCTAATGAACAAACATCCCTAAAACCTCTGGAAGAAAAAGTTCTGTCAGAGTTTGGATGCCAAAAGTTTATTTATTGCAGTGATGCGGGCTTGGGTTCTGAAAAAATAAGAACCTTTAACCATATGGGGGAGAGAGCCTTTATTGTCACACAGTCTATTAAAAAGCTGAATATCAAGGATAGAGAATGGGCTTTAAATACCAGTGGATTTAGATGCCTTTGTGATGATCGGCTGGTTGATCTATCAGAAATTTCAGAGGATGATAGCAACCTTTACTACAAAGAGGCACCCTACACTCCCCAACAGTTACAGCAGCGTTTAATTATTACATATTCACCCAAATATGCCAGGTATCAAAAAATGATTCGAGCAAAACAGGTAGAACGTGCCAAAATGATGTTGGAACACGGAACATATAAAAGGGAGCGCAGAAACCCAAATGATCCCGCCCGGTTTATTAGTAAAATTGTGGCGACATCTGCAGGAGAAAAGGCGGAGGTCCATCCCTATTTTGATGAAGGGAAGGTTGAAAATGAGGCACTTTACGATGGTTTGTACGCTGTTGCCACAGATCTTTTAGATGATACGGTAAGCGATATTTTAAAAATTAGCGAAAAACGATGGGAAATTGAAGAATGTTTTCGAATTATGAAAACAGACTTTGAGGCTCGCCCTGTATTTTTACAAAAGGAAAAATCTATACAGGCACATTTTTTAACCTGTTTTCTGGCTCTCATGCTATACCGGTATCTTGAAAAAGAGCTAAAAAATGAATATACCTGTGAAGCTATTCTAACTACGCTAAAGGAAATAAATTTTGCTGATGTTCAGGAACAGGGGTTCATACCCTTGTACAAGCGCAGTAAGCTCACAGACGCATTGCACGAGGCATGTGGCTTTCGTACGGATTTCGAATTTATCTCTAAACAACAAATGAAAACAATTCAGAAAAAGAGCAAGGGACGGGAGTAAAAATACTAGCCTTCAAAACGACGCAAAATCCCCCTGCAACCCAGTAAAATAGCCAGGTTGCAGGGCATCTATTGCTTTCAAAGTGTAAAAGACCGGATTATAAAGGCCGCCGAAATAATTGTCAATCCCATCCAGAAAAAACTCTACCGGGTGAGAGCCGCCGTATCCCTGGCAATGGCCAGCTCCTCATTGGTGGGAATCAGCATAACCTTTACCTTGGAATCCGGTGTGGAAATCATCTGCAGCTTTCCCCGCACATTGTTGGCCTCGTCATCAATTTTAATGCCCATATAGGAGAAGGCCTCGCTGACAATTTTTCTGGTGATCTTGTCATTCTCCCCTACTCCGGCAGTAAAGGCCAGACCGTCCAAACCGCCCATCGCACCGATATAGGCGCCCACATACTTAATGATGCGGTAGCGGAAGGCCTCCAAAGCCACCTCCGCCAGATGGTTTCCGTCTGCAGCTGCATTCTCAATATCCCTGAAATCTGAGGAAATACCGCCGCTCATGCCATATACGCCGGACTTCTTATTCAAAATATCCAGCACCTCCTCCACAGTCTTTCCCTCTTTTTTACAGAGGAACTGGATCAAGGTGGGATCCACATCCCCGGACCTGGTGCCCATAATCAGGCCCTCCAAAGGAGTCAGTCCCATGGAGGAGTCCACGCACTTTCCGCCCACAGAGGCGGAAATAGATGCTCCGTTTCCTAAATGACAGACAATCACCCGGGCTGTGGCAGGATCTAATTCTCCAAAGCGAATGGCCTCCCCGGATACAAAGTGATGGCTGGTTCCATGGAAACCATAACGGCGGATCTGGTAATTCTCATAATATTCCCTGGGAATGGCATACAGATAGGCCTTCTCCGGCATGGCCATACCAAAGGAGGTATCAAATACTGCCACATTGGGCAGTCCCGGCATGGCCTTTTCCACTGCTTCAATTCCCATCAGATTTGCAGGGTTATGCAGGGGAGCCAGTTCAAAATAATGGCGGATCGCCTCCTTCACCTCTTCATCAATCAAGGCAGACTGAGAGAATTTCACTCCTCCCTGGGCAACCCGGTGGCCTACGGCGTGGATTTCTTTGTAGTCTCCAATGACCCCCTGGGCCTTGTCTGTAAGGGCATCCATTACAATGGCCACAGCCTCTGTATGGTTTTTTACATCCTTTTCCAGAATATACTTATCCCTTCCTTCCACCTCATGGGTCAGCTTGGAACCGGGGATACCGATACGCTCCAGCAGTCCCTTGGCCAAAGCTTCCTCCTTCTCCATATCAATGAGCTGGTACTTTAATGAAGAGCTTCCGCAGTTAATTACTAAAATTTTCATGGTCTTCTCCCTGTCTTTTTACGATTGCCCGCAGGCATAGATCCCCTTAGGCTTCTGCAGCCTGTACAGCCGTAATGGCCACCACTCCCACGATATCCTGCCAGGAGCATCCTCTGGACAAATCGTTCACCGGCAGGGCGATTCCCTGGCACATGGGTCCATAGGCCTCTGCCTTGGCCAGTCTGTGTACCAGCTTGCATCCGATATTGCCTGCATCCAGATCCGGGAAAATCAACACATTGGCATAGCCTGCCACATGACTGCCTGGAGCCTTGCTGGCACCAATTTCCGGTACAATGGCGGCATCCAGCTGCAGTTCTCCGTCAATCTCCAGCTTCGGCGCTTCCTCCTGGGCCAGTCTGGTGGCCTCCACTACCTTGTCCACCTCCGGGTGCTTGGCGCTTCCCTTGGTGGAATGGCTGAGCATGGCTACTCTGGCCTGCTTGCCCACCAAAAACTCAAAGCTCTCTGCAGAAGTAATGGCAATGGAAGCCAGCTTCTCTGCCGTTGGGCTCTGCTCCAGTCCGCAGTCTGCAAATACAAAGGCTCCATCTGCACCAAACTCACAGTCCGGCACCACCATTAGGAAAAAGGCAGATACCAGCTTGGTGCCGGGCTTGGTTTTTACAATCTGCAAAGCAGGACGAAGGGTATTGGCGGTGGAATGGCAGGCTCCGCTTACCAATCCGTCTGCATCCCCGGCCTTTAACATCAAACAGCCATAGGTGGCATAGTCGGACAGCATCTGCTTTCTGGCCTCCTCATGGGTTAATCCCTTGGATTTACGAAGCTCCACAAAAAGATCCTCATACTCCTGGGTCTTTTCATAGGTATGAGGATTCACAATGGTGGCCCCGGTGATATCGCAGCCCGCAGAATTTTTGGCCACTTCTTCCGGCGTTCCAATAATAATAAGCTTTGCCAGACCCTCTTTTAAGATGGTCTCTGCAGCCTGAAATGTTCTCTTATCCATGGACTCTGGCAGAATAATAGTTTTATTGGCCTTCCTCGCTCTTTCCTTCAGCTGATCCATTACTGACATGGTATACCCCTTTCGTTGGTCATTCTAACCGGTTTTTTATGATAATTGACGCTTGCTTAAAAACATGTTTCTGCGAAACCCCCTGGTCATACCAGAATCTCACAAACACTAGTTTAAAATTATAGATAAAAAAAATCTGTATTACAAGGGGCAAGTATCAATTCGTACATACTAGTAGGGGTTATTCTTGTTAAAAACACAACAACCATCCTTTCTTACAATGGATAAGCTATACAATTTATATAAAATGAATATTGTATAGAAATTTGTTATTCTTTGAACGCAAACGCCGTAATACCCACAAAAATTCCACAAAATTCCCCAGGCAGCCCCTCTCCTATTCCTCTTCCTTTGTATAATTTTTAAAAACCGCCTTTAAATGCCAGGAATTATACAAAGCCAGCAGAGATCCTAAAAATAACACCAGCATGGACATGAACCGGGGCAAAGCCAAAATGAGAAAATAGGTTCCCGCCAAAATCACTCCGTCTCCCAAAAGCATTCCCAAAGTGCAAAACAAATGGCGGATGGACATAAGCAGGGCGTTTTTCAGGGTTTGTTTTACAGGATTAACAAATCTGGCCTGAAGAGCAAACACATACAGCCATACAAAAAGCCAGAGCAAAACAAAAAATGCCAGCAGGGTCAGTCCCAAAAACTGTATCCAGGGGGCCTTCAGAGGAAAATGAAACCAGAAAAAGCGCAGGTCAAAATAAAAGAGAAGACCAGTCCCCCCCAGCACCAGCCACAGCAGGGTAGCCTGGCGGAGATTTTCCCGGAAGCTGTGGAAAAACATGCGAAACATTCCATTGTCCCTATCCTCTGCAATTTTCAAAGTACAGTAATACAGGGCCGTGGTGGAAGCCCCCACCGTAATAATGGGCAGGGAGCATACAAACCACAGCAGATTTAAAATAAGCAGATCCCAAAGCCGCCCCACAAAGCGCCAAATGGGATTGTCATAGTGAAAAAGGCCGTTCATCCCTGCTTACTCTTGATCATGGAGCGCTTTCTTAATGTGGGATCCAGAATCTTTTTGCGAATTCTAAGGCTTTTGGGGGTTACCTCCAACAACTCGTCGGTATCAATAAATTCCAGACACTGCTCCAGACTCATCACCTTGGGGGTTACCAGCCGCAGGGCCTCGTCAGCACTGGAGGAGCGGGTATTGGTCAGCTTTTTGGTTTTACATACATTGATTTCCACATCCTCTGCCCATTAT
>CALISX010000470.1 GCA_938041725.1 uncultured Lachnoanaerobaculum sp. | reverse complement strand
CTTTAGAAAAGGCTGTAGAGGGTCAGGTGGGGGTTCGGTATCAGCCTCTTGCCCTATTGGCCACCCAGGCGGTTTCCGGAACAAATTATTCTCTGCTTTGCCAGGCGGAGGCCGTCATCCCGGACCCGGTTCCAGAGTACTATATCCTTCAGGTATATGAGGACTTGGAAGGAAATGCTGAAATAATGGAGACCTATGACTTTATATTCAATGAATAAGCTCCCATGTTGTCCCGCTCAGCAAACATGTGTCTGCTTGTGCAAGCATAGCATCCACATGTTTGCCGGTGGGGGACTTATGCAGTACCCCCCCCTGTTATTTAGTAATATTACTGAGTTATATAGGCTTTTTTATATATTTCTTATAATATATATTGCATTCTATTTATCAACTTCTTTCCGAATATGCTTTTTCTTTTGTACACATATATGATATGCCCCAAAGTTTGTATTTATAATTTTATTGGTAAAAAAAGCACGGGATTCACGAGGTATGAGAGGTGTTTTTTTCCTTGTGCAATGTTAAACCTCTGGATTTATTCTTTACAGAACAGTAAAATAAAGGGGATTGCTTTGGGCATATCTTTTTCCTGCGGAAACCTGGAGAAATGATTTGAAAGCGGCCGGACAGAAGGCTCTCTACAAGGAAGGAGAGGAGGAAAAGTATGAAAAAATGACGTAAACAGCCGTCGCCTTCGGGTTGACAGCGGTAGTAATATTTGCCACTGCAGGTGCGGAGAACCATATGTACAGGCCTCCCCTGAAAAGAGCCGCGCTTTTGTGTACTGCATCTGGCTCGGATGCGATTGTACCCACCGTGCCGTCTGCGGGTTTGAATCCCGGCGGGACGGCCCCCATGCCCGATGACAATGACTGGATCAGACTTATGGGAAGCCTGGAGTCATACCGGTCCGAGGATACGGAAATCATACTTCCAAGTCCAAAATATTAACCGGCGGTCCAAAAAGAGAACCGCCCAAGGAGGAAAGCTATGGAAAAAGCAAAGAAAAAGCTGAAAATGCCTTCGTCATTCACCATTATCATTGCGATCATCATTTTCGTTGCTATTTTGTCCTATTTGCTGCCGGGAGGCGCATATGAATATGTGGATCCCACAGCGTCCACGCTGGTACCGATTCCCGGAACCTTCCACACGGTACCGGCCAATATGCAGGGAATCGGTGACATCATTATGGCACCGGTGAACGGATTTATGGATGCAGTGGATATCATTTTGTATACATTGGTGATCGGCGGATTCCTTGCCATCATTATGAAGACCGGCGCCATGGATGCTGGAATCGGTCATGTAGTCAAGTCGCTGAGCGGGAAAGAGCAGCTGCTGGTACCGATTCTGATGCTGGTGTTTGCCGTGGCCGGTGCCACCTTTGGAATTGAAGAGGAAACCCTGCCCTTCTTCCCGGTTTTAATACCGGTGTTTATTGCAGCGGGATACGATACCCTGACAGGGCTTAGCGTTATTAAAATTGGAGCTGCCCTGGGGGTTATGGGCTCTCTTGCCAACCCATTTGCCGTAGCCATTGCAAGCCGTTTTGCCGGCATTTCCATGGCTGACGGTATTGGAATCCGGCTGGTTCTGCTGGCAATCTATATTCCCGGAGGGATTATTTTCACCATGCGTTATGCGGCTAAGATCAAAAAGGATCCCACCAAATCCCTGGTGTATGCCCAGGCAGAGGAAAACCGGAAATTTTTCCTGAAGGAAGCAGCGGAGGCCCATGAACTGCCGAAGCTGGATTTAAAGCGGAAACTGATCCTGCTTGTTTTTGGCCTGTCCTTTGTCATCATGATCTGGGGCGTGCTGCCCTGGGATGAGCTGAACATCACCATCTGGCCCACCATGCACTGGTGGTTCGGCGAACTTTCCGGCATATTCCTGACCGCTTCCATTATCGTTGCTGTCATTGCCCGGATCGGAGAAGAAGAGTTTCTGGAAACCTTCATCAACGGAGCCAAGGACCTGCTGAGCGTTGCCATCATCATTGGCGTGGCCAGAGGCGTTGCCGTTATCATGAACAATGCCTTGATTACAGACACCATTCTTAATGGCGGAGAAACCATGCTGGCCCATGCTTCTTCGGTCATATTTGCAATCCTGGCCTATGTGATTTACATGGTGCTGTCTTTCTTTATTCCCTCCAGCTCCGGCCTGGCGACTCTGTCCATGGGTATCATGGCGCCTTTGGCCGATTTTGCTAAAGTGGGAAGAGAAATAGTAGTTATTGCCTATGCGTCAGCCAATGCCATGATCTCCCTGATTGCGCCGACCTGCGGACTGCTGATGGGCGTGCTGACCATGACCCGGACATCTTTTGCAACCTGGATCCAGTTTGTCTGGAAATTCCTGCTGTTTATTGCTCTGGCCACAGTGGCGGTGCTGGCGGTTGCAGTATTGATGGGGGTATAGAATCTAAAATAATGGCTGGAAACAGTGTTTCCCCGCAGCAGCAGAAACCTGGAGGTTTCTGTTCGCCCGGGAGCTTTACAATATGAAAGGGGATGTAACATATGGCAGAAAGAATTTTAAAAAACATAGAACCGGTGGTGGTGCTGGAATATTTTGAAGATCTGTCCAGAATTCCAAGAGAATCGGGAAAAGAAGAACAGATTGTTGCATATCTGATGGAATTTGCCCGGAAACATGGGCTGGAAGCTTCCCAGGACGAGGCGCTGAATGTGCTGATTCGCAAGCCCGGGTCACCAGGTTACGAAAACCACAAGACGGTGATTCTCCAGTCCCATATAGATATGGTTTGCGAAAAGAACGCAGATACGGAGCATGATTTTTCCAAAGATCCTCTGAAGCTGGTGTTAAATGGAGATATCCTTTCGGCGGAAGGAACGACCCTGGGTGCAGATGACGGCGTCGGCGTGGCCTTTACCCTGGCCCTGCTGGCGGATCCTAAAGCAGAACATCCGCCGCTGGAGGCGCTGTTTACCAGCGATGAGGAAAGAGGCATGACCGGTGTGGAGGCTTTTGACGCTTCCAAACTGACCGGCAGAACCTTGATCAATCTGGACAGCGGGGAGGAAGGCGCTTTTATTGTAGGCTGCGCCGGGGGACCCATGCTTGAGACAGTCTTCCCCCTGAAACGGGAAAAAGCGCCGGAAAAAATGGTGGCACGGCTCCTGGCTGTTCGGGGACTGAAGGGCGGCCATTCTGGAGAAGACATTCACCGGGGCAGAGCCAACTCTATTAAACTGATGGCCCGCACTTTGGGTGCTCTGGTGGACAGTATGCCTGTCCGGCTGGAACGGATTGAGGCTGGTCTCAAATACAATGCCATTCCCAGAGAAGCTACCGCTGTGATTTTGATTCCGGAACAGGAAGCGGATCGTGCGCAGGCCATTGCAAAGACCATGGAAGAAACCTTCCTGCGTGAATATAGAATAGGCGACCCTCAGATCACA
>CALISX010000469.1 GCA_938041725.1 uncultured Lachnoanaerobaculum sp. | reverse complement strand
GAAATCGCCCTTTTGACCTTCTCCGCCTTTGTCCCGGGGGAGGCTCCCATTCTTGCCAACTGCGCCGTTTCCTTTTCCTGTGCCCTGCAGGTCCAGGCCTTTCGAAAGGTACATGGATATGCCTTTGCCAGCACCATGTGTATTGGAGATATCCGCAGCGGAACCGAGGCTTTGGTGCATTTTTTCAAAAAAAAGGAGAGGCAGTACCGGGCCAAGGCGGCAGCCTATTTCAGCGTCATCCTGTTCTTTGGCCTGGGAGCCTGGATGGGGGGCTATTTTCTGCCTCTTTTGGGACTGAAAACCATTTTGCTTTCCAGCGCTTTGCTTTTCCTGGCCTTTCTTTTTATGTTTTTTCCAGGAATGGACGGCTGACACAGCCCTTTTTGGCCCATCCAAAGCTTGCTTGAAGAGCCTGCTGCCATCCCCTAAGGCAGGCCTCCCTCCTGCTGCTCTCCATTTGGGGCAGAAAGACCAGATCCTGCTTCCAGTTGCTTTCCACCTCCTCCTTGCTTTTCCAAAATCCTGCCGCCAGTCCCGCCAGATAGGAGGCCCCCATGGCCGTGGTTTCCACACAGGCCGGACGATGCACAGGGCAGGCAAAAATATCCGCCTGAAACTGCATCAAAAAATCATTTCTGCAGGCTCCCCCATCCACCTTCAGACTGGGAAGGCGCAAACCGCAGTCCTGTTCCATAGCCCGCAGCACATCCGCTGTCTGGTAGGCCAGGGATTCCAGGGTGGCCCGTACAATATGCTCCTTTTTCACCCCTCTGGTCAGCCCCACAATTACTCCTCTGGCATAGGGATCCCAGTAGGGAGCCCCCAGCCCTGTAAAAGCGGGAACCACATAGCAGCCATTGGTGTCCTCCACCTGGGCGGCAAAGTATTCACTGTCCGGGGCACTGTCCAAAATCCCCAGTTCATCCCTCAGCCACTGAATGGCGGCTCCGGCCACATACACGGATCCCTCCAGGGCATAGTTTACCTTCCCCTCCAGTCCCCAGGCAATGGTGGTTAACAGCCCGTTCTTAGAGACAATGGGGGTTTCTCCGGTGTTCATCAGCATAAAGCATCCGGTGCCATAGGTATTTTTTGCCTCCCCGGGCAGGAAACAGGCCTGGCCAAAAAGTGCCGCCTGCTGGTCTCCTGCCACCCCGCCGATGGGAATGGGAGCTCCGAAAAATTCCGGAGCCGTCTCTCCAAAAATATGACTGGAGGGCAGAACCTCCGGCAGCATCTGCCTAGGAATGTCCATGAGCTTTAATATCTCCTCATCCCATTCCAGGGTATGGATATTAAACATCATGGTGCGGGAAGCATTGGAATAGTCTGTTCTATGCACCCCTCCCTTGGTAAGTTTGTACATCAGCCAGGTATCCACCGTGCCGAACAGTAAATTCCCCTGCCGGGCCTCCTCCTTTGCTCCGGGAATATTTTCCAGCATCCAGTGAAGCTTTGTAGCAGAAAAATACGGATCCAGCACCAGGCCGGTTTTTTCCTGGATCATGGCAGAATATCCCAAATCCCGAAGACTTTGGGTATAATCCGCTGTCCGTCTGCACTGCCATACAATGGCATTGCCAATGGGACGTCCGTTTCTTTTATCCCATACAACAACCGTTTCCCT
>CALISX010000468.1 GCA_938041725.1 uncultured Lachnoanaerobaculum sp. | reverse complement strand
TTGGCCGAGGCACCCGTTTATGCAAGGGACTGACCTGCGTGGACCGGATTGAGGGAGAGTATACTGATAAGAAACGCTTTTTAATTTTTGATTACTGCGGAAACTTTGAGTATTTTCGGGAGCATAAAGAGGGTTTTGTGTCGAAAGAATCCAAAAGCCTGAGTGAAACCATTTTTGCCAAACAGATCCGGCTGTTATCCCTGCTGCAAAGGGGAAGCTGTGCAGGGGAGGAATATCAAAGCTGGAGAAAGGAACTGGTGCTTACCTGTCTGGAGCAGATCAACCAGCTCAATCCGGAATTGATTTCTGTAAAATTAAAGATTTCCTATGTGGAAAAATATAAAAAGCCTGCTGCCTTTGAGGATATCAATGAGGGAGACAAGGGGGAACTGCTTGCCCATATTGCGCCCATTGTCCAACACCAGGATACGGATGAACTGGCAAAGCGGTTTGATAATTTTATGTATGGGCTGATGCTTGCTTTTTTAGAACACGCCCCCGGTTTAGCTCATGGAAAAAAGCAGCTCCAGGAGGTGGCAGCGTTGTTGGAAACAAAAGCCGCCATCAATGCAGTGAAGGAAAGGCTGCCTTTGATTCAGGAAGTGCAGACAGAGAGATTCTGGGAATCAGGGGATGTGCTGCTTTATGAGAAGGTGCGCAGGGAGCTGCGGGAATTGATTAAATTTATTGAGAAGGAGGGGAGAAAGGGGCCTATCATTACCCGCCTTACAGATCCTATTACCCAAAAAATGGAAGGACAACCCCTGGAAGCGGCGTATGATTTTGAGGATTACAGGGAGAAGGTGAACCGCTATATAGGAGAGCACCGGGATTCTCTGGCGATTCATAAGCTGACCCATAATATTAAGCTGGGGCAAAAAGATTACCAGGAGCTGGGAAGCAGGGAGGACTATCAGCGGGAGTTTGGAGACACTCCCTTTGGCCTGCTGGTGCGAAGAATTGCAAAGCTGGACCATGAGGCGGCCATGGAGGCCTTTTCGGCTTTTATTAATGATGAATCTTTAAATCAGCGTCAGATTGCCTTTGTGCAGAAAATGATTCATCATGTGGAGCAAAACGGTTATTTGGATACGGTGGCGGATCTGCAAAAACCTCCCTTTGATAAGCCGGTCAGTTTTATTAAGCTCTTTGATGCAAAAACCAGGCTGGCTTTGGTGGAGGCAGTGAATGCAGTAAAGGAAAATGCTGTGGAAGTTGCCATGTGATGCACGAAAGTTAAAGTAGGAGGAAAAATGGCAAAGAGAATCATTGCACTGAAAAGGCTGCAGGGGCTGCCATGGCTGTAAAATGAAGGGACGAAAGAAAATCGGGTGCATACAGCGGGACGGCGCATGGTGAAAACCACGAGAAGCAAAAAAACATCACTCATTTCCTATCAGCCCACATTTCAGAAAGCAGGGCGCTTTGCCGTGTATGTGAGTTATCAAACAACGGAAAAAAGTGTGTCCGATGCCGAATATATCGTTTATCATCGCGGGCAGGCAACTCGTTTTTTGGTCAATCAGACCATGGGTGGTGGTACATGGGTTTATTTGGGTACGTTTGATTTTGATGATGGCAGTAGTTCGGACAATCGCGTTGTACTCACCAACCACTCCGCGCATCATGGTGTAGTTACAGCCGATGCTGTGCGTTTTGGAGGAGGAATGGGCAA
>CALISX010000467.1 GCA_938041725.1 uncultured Lachnoanaerobaculum sp. | reverse complement strand
TGGGAACAGCCAGTTCATCCAATATCGGCAGCAAATATGCACTGTTTGAGGCCATTCATGGTGTAGGGATACTCCTGATGAAGGAAGGTCTTGGAGAGTATGCAGACCCTTGTTCTCTGATTCGAGCTGTTGGAGAAATGATGGGCCACATTGGCTATGCCGGCTGCAAGGAGCGGCTGAACAAAGCACTGGATATCTGCACCAGAACAGAAAGGAAGCTGGTTATTACATCCAGGCCGGACGGCGCAACCGCCCAGGAATTTACAGACTATCTGCTGGATACCATCAGAAAACTATAAAGAAAAAAGAGAAGGTGCTATCATGGCGGGAAAATCCATAACAAAAAAAATTATTGAGCCCCATTATGCCTCCGGAAGCCTGGTTCCCGGAGAGGAAGTATTCATCAAAGTGGATCAGACACTGACCCATGACATCAATGCAGTAATGACCTACCTGGCTTTCGAAGCCACCGGACTGCCTCAGGTACGCACCGAGTGTTCTGTCAGTTATCTGGATCACAATCTGTTGTACGTCAACCATATGACACCGGATGATCATATTTATCTCCAGTCTGCTGCAAAGAAGTTCGGGGTCTGGGTCTCCCGTCCCGGAAACGGAATCTGTCATACTGTGCATGTAGCACGCTTTGGAAAGCCAGGCAAGGTCAGTATGGGGGGAGACAGTCATACACCCCACGGAGGCAGTATTGGTATGCTCTGTATCGGCGTAGGCGGGATGGATGTGGCAACTGCCATGACCGGCGTACCCATGCGCCTGAAAATGCCGAAGATTGTACAGGTTTATTTGACAGGACACCTGCAGCCGGGTGTCAACGCAAAGGAAGTGATCCTGGAGATGCTGCGCCGTGAAAGCGTAAAGGGCGGACTTGGGAAGGTGTATGAATATGCGGGTCCTGGAGCAGCTTTCCTGGAAGTACCCCAGAGGGCTACCATCACCAACATGGGTGCTGAGATGGGTGCTACTACCTCTATTTTCCCGTCAGATGCACAGGTTAAGAAATTTCTGAGGGCCCAGGGCCGATCAGATGATTTTGCAGAACTGCTGCCGGATGAGGATGCCCAGTACGATGAAGTCATCCAGTTGGATTTAAGCAGTCTGGAGCCTCTGGCAGCATGTCCTCATCTGCCGGACAATGTAAAGCCCCTGCGCCAGGTAGAAAAAAAGAAGGTGCAGCAGGTCTTTATCGGTTCCTGTACAAACACCAGCTATGGGGATGTGGCAAAGGCGGCCATGGTATTCAAAGGGCATCATGTGCATGAGGATGTGCAATGTACCTGCGGCATTGCTTCCAGACAGACCTACAGGGAACTTCTTCGGGACGGTTATCTGGATATTCTCTCTGAAGCCGGAGAGCGGCTGCTGGA
>CALISX010000466.1 GCA_938041725.1 uncultured Lachnoanaerobaculum sp. | reverse complement strand
GCCCCCCGGATATGGGCAAGGGCTTTTCCAGGGGGCAGACGGGACAGGGATTTTAAATGCCATTTCAGCTCCAGGATCCGGTCAATCATATAGGGCTTATCACTGTAGTAGTCCAAAAGATAGTCAATACTAAGGGAAGGGGAAAACAGGGACTCCCGCTTAATATAGCGGTTTGGCTTATTGTAGATCCGCAGCCAGTCGGCCCTTCTCCCCTGTCCCAAAGCCAGCCGGATATAGGCTTTCACATCCTTGGCAATCCAGTGCTCAAAAAGATTGGGAATATTGTCCTTAATCACAAAGGGAATGGCATATTTCATCAACTGTTCAGATAAAAGCCTGGGCTGCAGATTGGTGCGGTACAAAACCGCCACCTGATCAAAGGGAATGCCCAGGGCCTTGTATCCCTGGAGATCCTTAATAATGGACAATACCTCTTCCAGGGGATTGTTGAATTCTCCAATCGCCACAGGACGAAGTTTCCCCCTGTTTGCTGTAAATTTCTTTTGAAACCGCTCCTTATTTCTGGCAATCAGCTTGGCAGAAGCCTCCACAATCTGGGAGGAGGAACGGAAATTAATGTCCAGCAGCACCTGAGCAGCCCCGGGGTAATCCTTGGGAAAGTGCAGCATAATCTCCGGTCTGGCCCCTCGGAAGCGGTAAATAGACTGGTCATCATCCCCCACCACTGTAAGGTTTTTCCTTTCTCCTGCCATCATGCGGATGATTTCATACTGTATGCGGTTTATATCTTGGAATTCGTCAATTAAAATATAGCGGTAGCGGTTTTGCACTGCCCTTAGAATATCCGGTCGCTGGGAAAACAGTTCATAGGTCAGGGTAAGCATATCCTCAAAATCCAGCTTGTTTTTTTCCTGCAAAGCAGACTCATAGCCGGAATATACTCCCCGAAAGGCCTCTGCCGGAGCAGATTTGGGATAATAATGCTCAATTCTTATCTGGTCCTGTTTTAACAGGGCAATCTCCTCCAGCAGTTTCTGGGCCAGATCATTGGGATCCTCACTCACCAGGCGGTTTTTGGCCATCAGCTCCTTCATAATGGCAAAACGCTCCCCGTCGGAAATGATTTGCTCCCCCTGGAAGCCATAGGCGGTTTTTAATAATGCAAAAAATACGGAGTGAAAGGTGCCAAAGGTTACTCCCCTGGCTCCCTCCATTCTGTCATACCGCTCCCGCATTTCCATGGCAGCAGCCTTGGAAAAGGTTACCACCAGAATATGCCTTGGATCTACCTTTAAATGTTTTATTAAATACTGTATACGGTGGGTGATCACAAATGTCTTCCCGGAACCTGGCCCTGCCAGCACCATTAAGGGGCCGTCTCCATGTTCAATGGCTGTTTTCTGATTCCTGCTGCAGTTTATCAATTCCGATTTGTATCCTGTATAAGGACTCCTCTTTTCCTAAGATTTCCATGATTTCTGTGGCACCTGCAGGGGTCATAGCCCTTCCTGACAGAGCCGTGCGGATGGGCCACATCATAAATCCTGTTTTGTATCCCTTTTCCTTTCCAAAGGCAGACAAAAGGGCAAACAAGGCATCATTGGAATAATCCTCCTGGTTTTCCAAAAGGGGCAGCACCTGCTGCAAAAGGGTCAGGGAACTTTGGGCATCCGTTTTCATTTTTTTATGGGTATAGAGGGAAATCGCATAGGAAGGCAGACTTTCAAAAAAGTCTATATGCTCCCCGATCTGGGGCAGTACCTCAATCCTGGTTTTTACCATGGAGGCGATTTTTTTCAGGTTCAAGGGCTTTTTGATCACCGCCTCCATATATGGCTTTGCCAAAGCAAAGAAGCTTTCCTCATCCATGGCCTTTAAATATTCTCCATTCATCCAGGACAGCTTCACCATGTCAAAAACTGCGGGAGACTTGGAGATATGATGGTAATCAAAGGCCTCCACCAGTTCCTGCAGGCTGAAAATCTCCTGATCCGATTCCGGAGACCAGCCCAAAAGAGCTACAAAATTTACGATGGCCGGGGCTACATAGCCCTGTTCCATCAAATCCTCAAAGGAAGAATGGCCGCTGCGTTTTGAGAGCTTCTTATGCTCCTCATTGGTGATCAGGGGACAATGCACATACACCGGCACCTCCCAGCCAAAGGCCTCATAAAGCCTGTTGTACTTGGGAGAGGAGGAAAGATACTCATTTCCCCGCACCACATGGGTAATCCCCATTAAATGGTCATCCACCACATTGGCAAAATTGTAGGTAGGATATCCGTCTGACTTAATCAGCACCATATCATCCAGCTCCCCATTGTCCACCGTAATGTCCCCGTAGATTTCATCATGAAAGGTGGTGGTTCCTTCTGTGGGATTGTTTTGCCGGATCACATAGGGAAGTCCTGCCTTTTTCTTCTCCTCCACCTCCTCCGGAGAAAGGGAAAGACAATGCTTGTCATAGCGCATAATCTCCTCTCCGTTGACAGTTTTCCGAAGGGAATCCAGTCTTTCCTGGGTGCAGAAGCAATAATAAGCCTCTTTTTTTTCAACAAGGGATTGGGCATACTTTAAATACAGTCCCTGTTTCTGCCTTTCGCTTTGCACATAGGGTCCCACACCCCCATCCTTATCCGGTCCCTCATCATGAATCAGCCCCGTTTGCTCCAGGGTTCGGTAAATAATATCCGTAGCCCCTTCCACATACCGTTCCTGATCGGTATCCTCAATTCTTAAGAGGAAATCCCCTCCCCCATGCTTGGCAATCAAATAGGCATACATGGCGGTCCTGAGATTCCCCACATGCATCCGGCCTGTGGGGCTGGGCGCATACCTGGTTCTGATTTTTGTCATAGTTCCCCCAAAATATCATCGTTTTTTATAAAAGTTGTTTTCGGATCTCTTCCCCTGTCATGGGAATTAAATAAGCCGGTGCAATATCAAATACTGTGCGGGCTCCGATCTTTCCCTCCTTTGCCAGTCTGTGGCAGGCTCTGGCATAGGCCGTCAGCACCGAGGCGGTAAACTCCGGATTGGAATCCAGCGTTAATTTATATTCCGCCACATGGCGGTTTTCTCCCTCTGCGCCAGTGGCGCCGGTACGCAGTACCATACCTCCATGGGGCAGTCCCTTGTGGTCCCGTTCCATTTCCTCCTGGGAAATAAAATACACTGTGGTATCATACTCTGCAAAATAATTGGGCATGGTTTTGATTTCCTCTTCGATCTTTTTCAGATCTGCACCGGGAGCAGCCACCACAAAGCATTCTCTTGTATGCTTTTGCCTGGTGGTAAGAGAGGGATTGCTGCCGGAACGCACGGCCTCCAAGGCACTTTCCACCGGCAGGGTATATTGTCTGGCATCCAAAACTCCTTCAATCCGGCGGACTGCATCGGAATGACCCTGGCTCACTCCCCTTCCCCAGAAGGTATAGTCCTTCCCCTGGGGCAAAATAGCATTGCCATAGAGACGGTTCAGAGAAAACAGTCCCGGATCCCAGCCTACGGAAATAATCCCCAAATGCCCTGTGGCCTTGGCATTGCTGTCCACAGCCGCAAAATGCTCCGGTATTCTGGCATGGGTGTCAAAACTATCCACCACATTAAAATATTTTACATATTCCGGGGTCTGCCAGGGAAGATCCCGGGCACTTCCCCCGCATAAAACCAGTACATCTATTTTATCCGCATA
>CALISX010000465.1 GCA_938041725.1 uncultured Lachnoanaerobaculum sp. | reverse complement strand
GCCCTGGGCAAATCCCTTGCGGACCAGCTGGGGAGGCACATAGGCATCATATTTTTCAAATACCGGTACCTCTTTGGGGTACAAAAGAACCAGGGGGTTTTGCAGGCTTTGCGCCTTTTTACAAACAATCTGAAAAAACTCTGCAGCAGAAACCTCCATGGTAAACTGGATATAGTAGGGGCGGGAGGCGGTGAACCCTTTGAGCCCCAGTGCTTCTTTGCAGCAAAGCTTTAAAAAGCGCTCCAGAGCCAGAAAGGCATAGCTCCCCAGCCAGGGAAACAAAGCCCACATTTTCCCTCCCAGATGTACCAAGGGCTGTTTTTTCATAAGGGATTTGCGAAAGGTTTCTCTGGCGTCTGCCAAGCGGCCCACAGCCTGGGGCATAAGGTAGGGATAATGGGTTTCCTCTGCCAAAACCTGGTGCATTCTCTCTAAAATCCGCCTGTGGATATCGCCTGCCACATCGCCGAAATAGGCAGGGATGTTCCCCTTGACCAAGGAAACATAGACCATGTGTCGGAGATGATCCACCTCCTCCACCACCCAGACCCGGCCTGCAATGGCGATTTTGTCCCCTGCTGGAGGGGGCTTTACAATGGTGCCCAGCTGTTCTGATCCGGATCGCACGGTGTATTCTACATTTTCCTGGAATACAGCATAAAATTTATAATGATTCACCACCCTCTCCCCGGCGATGCCCAGGATCAGTCCCTGGTTTTCCGTGGCATGGATGTGATCTATTTGCAAAAGATGCCGCAGCAGCATCCGGTAATCCTCCTGGGAAATGCCTTGAAAGCAGTGCAGAGAAAGCACCCGGGAGGCCAGTGCAGCAGGAGTCAGCTCCCCCTGGGAGGCCAAAGTGCTCATGGTTTGATGGTACAAAAGGCTGTAGGGCAGGCGGCGGAGGTTGGGAGACTCCACAAAGCGCTCCTCAATGTAGAGCTGCACCAAGGCAATGCCCTGGATCAAATACCAGGGAATGGTATCTGGCAGCATGGCCCTGGCTTCTGCATGCTCCTCCCGCATCACAAACCACATCTGGGGGGGAGAGCCTCTTCGCCCGGTGCGGCCCAGACGCTGTAAAAAGCCGGAAACGGTGAAGGGAGCATCTACATGGAAGGCCCGCTCCAGCCGTCCAATGTCAATCCCCAGCTCCAGGGTGGCAGTGGCGCAGACACTCATAAGAGAATCCTCCTCCTTCATTTCCGCTTCGGCGCTTTCTCTGTAGGAGGCGGAAAGATTGCCATGGTGGATTAGAAAGCGGTCCGGCTCATGGTTTACCTCGCAGTATTGCCGCAGGGTTTGGCAAAGGGTTTCGCATTCCTCTCTGGAATTGGTAAAGATCAGGCATTTTTTGCCCTTGGTATGCTCAAAAATATATCCCATACCCGGGTCTGCCTGAGGGGGTGCCGTATCTGTGGGGGGTTCCGGTACAGGGGTCTTTACTCCAAGGCGTTTCCCCTCGTTGGCCTGGGGAGGAGAAGTATAAAAATGCTCCACGGAGAGCTGCCAAACCTCCTTGGTTTGTGCAAGCCGGGGAATCAGGGTTTTGCGGCGGCTGCC
>CALISX010000464.1 GCA_938041725.1 uncultured Lachnoanaerobaculum sp. | reverse complement strand
CCCCGGCCTATGTGGTGAGCGTGGATATTAACTCCGGAATGGAGGGGGATACGGGGGAGGCAGCCCTTTGCGTCCGTTCGGATTTAACCGTAAGTATCGGATTTTGGAAAAAGGGGCTGCGCACCCCTGCTGCAAAGAAATGGATCAAAAGGGCTGTGAACCGCTCCATTGGATTAAAGCGTCCCTGACAGGGGGATATCGAAAACAGACTTGCTGTTGCTGTGGAAGAATATTAAAATGAAGCTTTAAGAAGCCCAAAGAGGAGGAATTATGCTGGAGGAATTAAAAAAGAAGGTATGGGAGGCCAATTTGGCCCTTCCCAGGTATGGACTGGTAACCTTTACCTGGGGGAATGTCAGCGGTATAGACCGGGAGCAGGGGCTTTTTGTGATAAAGCCCAGCGGTGTGCCCTATGACAGGCTGCGCTGCCAGGACATGGTGGTGGTGGATCTTATGGGAAAAAAGGTGGAGGGGGAATTAAATCCCTCCTCCGACACCCCCACCCATGCCTATTTATACCGGGCATGGAAGGAGGTGGGAGGCATTGTCCACACCCATTCCACCTTTGCCACGGCCTATGCCCAGTCCGGTCTTGGCATTGCCTGTCTGGGCAGCACCCATGCAGATTATTTTTACGGAGAAATCCCCTGTGCCAGAAATTTGACAGAGCAGGAACTGGAAGAAGGCTATGAGGAGAACACCGGCAAGGTGATTGCAGAGGCCTTTGGGGAGAGAGATCCCATGCATGTTCCGGCGGTGCTTTGCAAAAATCACGGTCCCTTTGCCTGGGGAAAGGATGCAGGGGAGGCCCTCCACAATGCGGTGGTACTGGAGGAAGTGGCAAAAATGAATATTTATACCAGGGTATTAAATCCGGATGCAGAGCCCACACCTTTGCATATGCAAAACAAACATTTTGAAAGAAAGCATGGGGCAAATGCCTACTATGGTCAGAAGGGGAAAGAGTATGAATAGCATGGAAAAGGACAAAACAAAAGCCATTGGCACCTGGATTCAGGAGGGAAAGGCTGTGGTGGGCATAGAGTTTGGCTCCACCAGAATCAAGGCAGTGATGATTGGAGAGGATTTTTCGCCCATTGCAGGGGGAAGCTTTACCTGGGAAAATCACCTGGAGCATGGAATTTGGACCTATCATAAGGACGAGATCTTTGAAGGACTCAGGATGTGCTACAAGGCCTTGAAGGATCAGGTACAGGAGCGTTACGGGGTCACCCTCAAAAAACTAAGGGGCCTGGGGATCAGCGGCATGATGCATGGATATCTGGCCTTTAAGGGGGAGCGGCTTTTGGTTCCCTTCCGCACCTGGCGCAATACCAATACCGGAGAAGCGGCCAGGGTGCTTTCGGAGCTGTTTGATTTTAATATTCCAGAGCGCTGGAGCATTGCCCATTTGTACCAGGCTGTTTTAAACCAGGAAGAGCATGTAAAGGATGTGGATTTCATCACCACCCTGTCTGGCTATATCAGCCGCTGCCTGGGGGGAGGAAAATCCCTGGGGATTGGGGATGCAGCAGGGATGTTCCCCATAAAGGATGCCTCCAGGGACTATGATGAAACCATGCTGGATCAGTTTGATGCTCTGGTGGGGGGACAGTACCCCTGGCGGATCCGGGAGATTTTGCCAAAGGTGGCTGTGGCCGGGGAGAGTGTGGGCACCTTAACCCAGGAGGGAGCCTTTTTGCTGGATCCCAGCGGAGATTTGGAGCCTGGCGCCTTGCTTTCCCCTCCGGAGGGGGATGCAGGCACCGGCATGGCCGCCACCAATGCTGTAAAAAAGCGCACAGGAAATGTGTCCGCCGGAACCTCCATCTTTGCCATGCTGGTGCTGGAGAAGGCTTTGAAAAAAAGACATATGGAAATCGACATGGTAACCACCCCCGCAGGGGATCCGGTGGCCATGGTCCATGCCAACAACTGCTCTTCGGATATCAATGCCTGGGTGGGACTGTTCAAGGAATTTGCTTTGGGGATGGGTGTGAAAGCAACAGATGATGCTTTTTATACCTATCTCTTCCAAAAGGCTCTGGAGGCGGATCCGGACTGCGGCGGGCTTTTATCCTATGGATATTTGTCAGGAGAAAGTATTACAGGGCTGGAAAAGGGCCGTCCCCTGTTTGTCCGGCTGCCGGAGGCAAAGCTGAATTTGGCCAATTTCATGCAGACCCATATTGTTTCCGCCTTTGGCGCCATTAAGATCGGCATGGATATTTTAACGGTGCAGGAGGGGGTTGCAGTGGATCATCTGGTGGGACATGGCGGAATTTTTAAAACCAAAGAGGTGGCCCAGGGGCTTTTGGCTGATTCTTTAAACATTCCCGTAACGGTGATGGAAAATGCCGGAGAGGGGGGCCCCTGGGGGGAAGCCCTGCTTACTGCCTATCTTTTTGAAAAAGAAGCCGGTATTTGCAGGTATTCATATGAAAAAGATAATCTTAAAATAATGGCGTTTTTATCATGCTATGAGGACTATATGAGTATAGATATTTCATATAAAAAGAGTACAGTTTACAGCGGTGAGATAAGAAATATAGAAGAAATAAGGAAGTTTGACACAGATATACTTAAAGTAATAACAGATAAAAATTGGATATTTCTAAAAAAGTGGCCAAGTATCGGAATTGATTTTGATGAAAGGTTAGAATAGGAATCATATAATAAATTTAAAAAGGAGTATAGAATGCTTAAGATAGGTGAAAAGTACTGTTTTGAAGATGATTTAAGTGACAGACAGAGTTGCCTTTTGTTTGATAAAGAAGACGGCTCATGGTCCGTAGATATAGTTTTTAAAGAGGGCGATTTTAGAGGTGAAATCATAGCACCGTCTATTTGTATAAACAGTATAGATTCAAACAAAAGTAGTGTAAAAGATCTTGTAGGAGAAGTTTTCAAAGTAAATATATTGGAAGAATGTGACGAGAGAGAAGATACATTTTATATTTATGAATCGGAACCTATGATTTTTTATAAGCTTGAAATTGTAGAAATTAAAGATGATAATGCACATATAAAATGTTGTGGAATATTAATAGTAGACGGATACGAAGAGCCATATGAAG
>CALISX010000463.1 GCA_938041725.1 uncultured Lachnoanaerobaculum sp. | reverse complement strand
CTCCTCCTCCGGCGTATATACCCCTCCCATGTACCGCTGCATAAAGCTTCTCACATGGGGGCTTTGGCCCTTGATCCAGGCCGCCAAGGTCGTATTGTCATGGGTGCCGGTATAGGCCACACAGTTTCTGGGATAATTATGGGGCAGATAAAAGTTTTTGTTGTCCGAATCAAAGGCAAATTCCAGCACCTTCATGGAGGGAAAACCGCTTTTTTCCACCAAAGCAATCACTGAGTCCGTCAGAATTCCCATGTCCTCTGCAATAATGGGCAGGGTATCAAACCGATCCTTAAAGCAGGCAGCAGCCCTGGTAAAAATCTCCATATTGGGGCCCTTCTTCCATTCCCCCTCCCTGGCATTGGAGGCTCCGGCGGGAATGGCATAGTATTCGTCAAAGCCTCTGAAATGGTCCAGCCGCACATAGTCATATAAAGAGAAGGTGTGGGCCAGGCGCTCCATCCACCAGGCATAGTCTGTTTTTTTATGATACTCCCAGTCATATACAGGATTGCCCCAAAGCTGTCCATCGGCGCTGAAATAATCCGGAGGACAGCCGGCCACCAGCAAAGGAGCCCGGTTTTGATCAAAGACAAACAGCTCCGGATGGCTCCAGCTGTCTGCCGAATCCAGGGAAACATAAATGGGAAGATCTCCAATGATTTGAATCCCCTTTCCATTGGCATAGTCCTTTAGTTTCTGCCATTGCCTGGTAAACACCACCTGGGTCCACTGATAAAATAAAATCTGCTCCCTGCAGGTTTCTTCTACTTCCTCCAGGGCTTTGGTTTCTCGCATTTTCAGGGGGGTATCCCACTGATACCAGGGGGCATACTTTTGGGATTTCTTTATGGCCTGGTACAGACAGAAATTCCTGGTATCCTCCGGCAGGGCCTTTCTTTCCCTTTCAAAATCCTCCAGTTCCAAAATACCGGGCTCTTTTTCCTTTTCAGTCCCCTCTCCTTCAGCCCCCTCCCGGGAATGTTCCAGCCTTTCTCCCTTTAGGAAACGCTGAAAGGCTTTTTGCAAAACGCTCTCCCGCTGCTCCCAAATAATCCCGTAGTCCACCTGTCCTTCTTCTCCCCAGGCGATCTCTGTGACTTCCTTTTCCTCCAAAAGTCCCTGGTGAATCAGCTCCTCCAAATCAATATAATTTAAGTTTCCCGCAAAGGCGCTTCTGGACTGATAGGGGGAATCCCCATAACCTGTGGGGGACAGGGGCAGAATCTGCCAATAGCTTTGACCAGCTGCTTCCAGCTGGTCCACAAAATCAAATGCTTCCTTTGAAAAAGCCCCTATGCCAAAGGGACTTGGCAAAGAGGAAATGGGTAAAAGTACCCCGCAGGCTCTCTTCATATCTTACTCCTACTGTTTTTATCATGAAGGTGCACATCCAGCTGCTGATAGGGTATAGTAACTCCCACCTTATCAAAGCGGATCTTTACCTCTTCCAAAATGGACCACAGGGCGGGCCAGTAATCCTCTGTTTTACACCATGCTCTGCCCCCCAGCACCACACTGGATGCCCCCAGGCTGCTGACAAAGGACAAAATCTCATGGTCTTTGACAATCATGCCATTGCCTTCCATGGCCTCCCGAAACACTCTTTTGGCCAGAGACAAATCGCTGTCATAGGAAACCTCAACGGAAATATCCAGTCTCCGCAGGGGGTTGGCTGTGACATTGGTAATCACATCATTGGATAAAATCCCATTGGGAATGGTGACTTTTTTATTGTCAGCCGTTATGAGGGTAGTGTATATCACTCCGATCATGTCCACACTTCCCTCCCCATGGGGGGTAATGATATAATCCCCCCGCAAAAAGGGCTTGGAAAACAGAACCAGGATGCCCCCGGCAAAGTTGCTGAGACTCCCCTGCCAGGCCAGGCCAATGGCTACTCCCGCCGACCCCAAAAGAGCAATCAAAGAGGCCTGGTTTACACCGATTCTTTCAGAAATACCAAAGGCCACAAGCACATAGCAGAAGATCTTAAACACGGAAGAAAGAAACTTCACCACTGCCAGATCCATGTTAAGGCGTTTTAAAAACCGCTCCAAAAACCCGTTGAAAACATGGATAATGCGGCTGCTGACAAACAAAATAATGCCGGAAATCAAAAGCTCATACCCCAAAGCCAGCAGCAGAGGATAGAGCTTCTTTAAGCTTTCCACAATGGCATCGGGCTTCATATTATTTAAATCCTCGCTGACCTTTTGGGCCACCTCGCTTTCTGTCACCAAGGTTTCCACGGCGGACTGAGCAGCACTCTCAGCAGCGGCAGCAGCCAAATGCAATATACCTGCCATGGCTTACTTCTTTTCCTCCGTCTTAGGCAGGGGTCTTACAGGAGACACCAAAACCTTTGTCTGCTCCTCCTTGACAACCAGACCGGTTTGGGGTTTTGGGGCTTCCTTTAAGGGCTCCGGGGGCTCCTTCGGGGACTTTGACGCTTCCTTTAAGGGCTCCAAAACAGGCTCCTCCTTTGGCCCTGTCTTCTCTTCCGCAGAAACAGCCGGGATGGAATGCCGTTTTTTAGAGGCCATCCGCTTAAACACTGCCACACCCATGGGAGGAATTTTAATTTCTATGGAATCCTCTCGAAAATCCGCCTTTACCTTCACGGATTTTTTAGGTTTTTTATTTCCCACGCCGCTGCCGTCGAATTTCTTATCATCGGAATTGAACACTTCCACATAGGTGCCCTCCCTGGGAACCCCCACGGACCTGGTATATACCACCGGGGTGAAGTTGCAAACCACCAGAAGGTCCTCCTCCTTTTTCTTGCCCTTTCGTATAAATACCACCAGGGTTTCTTCCTTGGCCGTGCAGTTCACCCATTCAAAGCCCTCGGGATCATAATCCTTTTCCCAAAGAGCAGGATTTTCCAGATAGAATTTATTCAATGCCTTAACATATTTTTGCATTTTACTATGAATATCAAAGTCCAAAAGCTCCCATTCCAGAGATTTGTCCTCGTTCCACTCATCCATCTGCCCGAATTCCTGACCCATAAAAAGAAGCTTTTTGCCTGGATGGAAGGTCATATAACCATAGGCCACCCGCAAATTGGCAAATTTTTCCTCCTGGGTAGCCCCTGGCATTTTCCCAGCCAAGGTAGCCTTTCCATGAACCACCTCATCATGGCTCAGAACCAGAATGAAATTCTCGCTGTATTGATACAGCATGGAAAAGGTCAGGGCATTATAGTCTCCGCTTCTGAAATAGGGATCCAGCTTCATAAACTCCAAGAAGTCATTCATCCATCCCATATTCCATTTATAATCAAATCCCAGACCCTCCTTATCCAGATCCCCGGTAATCAAAGGCCAGGAGGTGGACTCCTCTGCAATCAAAACAGCAGAGGGGAATTTTTTCTT
>CALISX010000462.1 GCA_938041725.1 uncultured Lachnoanaerobaculum sp. | reverse complement strand
AAGGTGGTGTGTCATGAGCTGCCGGTGCGTCCCGGAAGGAATCTGGCAGTGATTTGCGAAACCGCTGCCATCAACCATAGACAAAAGAACATGGGCTATAATGCAGCCAAAGAGCTGTATAACCGTGTCCAGGCCAATATTTTAAAGAATAATTAAGACAAATGAGGGAAGAACCATGGAATCCAAACTATTAAAGGCTGATTTTCTCAAGCTGGGGGAGCCCCTTCGGGACCACACCACCTTTCAGGTGGGCGGGCCCTGCGCCTATTTTTTTGCGCCGCAAAGGGAGGAGGACTTTGCTCGGGTGCAGGACTTTGTAAAGGAAACAGGGCTTCCCTTTTATGTTCTGGGGAAGGGCAGTAATATTTTGGCAGATGACCGGGGATTTGCAGGGGTCATTCTCTCCACCCAAAGTCTTCCGCAGCATATGAAAATAGAAAAAACCCAGGAAGGGATCCTTTTGGAGGCGGATGGCGGCAGCAGTCTGGAGGCAGTTTGCGCCTTTGCTGCGGACCATGGCTGCCAAGGGCTGGAGTTTGCCTGCGGAATCCCTGGAAGCATCGGAGGCGCAGTGGTGATGAATGCCGGAGCCTATGGGGGAGAGATCCAGGATGTGCTGTACCAGGCAAGGGTTTTAGAGGCAGACGGCCTATGTCACTGGGCAGAGGCAGAGGCCCTGGAGCTGGGATACAGGAAAAGCAATATTTTGTCCCTGGGACGCATTGTGCTGGGGGTGCGTTTTTTGCTCCAGGAGGGAAAACCAAAGGAAATATGGGCCCTTATGGAGGAATTAAATCAAAAAAGGCGGGATAAGCAGCCCTTGGAGTATCCCAGCGCCGGATCCACCTTTAAGCGGCCGGAGGGCTATTTTGCAGGAAAACTCATTGACGATGCTGGGCTTCGGGGTTACAGACTGGGGGGAGCCGCAGTTTCCTCCAAGCACTGCGGATTTATTATTAATGAAAATCATGCCACCTCCCGGGATATTAAGGATCTCATTGCCCATGTACAAAAGCAGGTTTTTGAAAAGTTCGGTGTGGAGCTGGAATGTGAAGTAAGGATGATTTAGGAAAGCGGTATGAAAAAACTGACAGCAGGGACAGGCTCCCAAATCTCTCTGTTGCTCAGGGGAATTTTCTTCGTGAATCTACTATAAAATACAGGATTTTAAAATGTCATATTCATCAAAGGTGAAGGAAGAGTTGATCCGAGTGATACCGGAGGTTAGGCATTGTCTGATAGGAGAACTGGCTGCAATTATCAGTTCTTTAGGCAATGTGAAGATTTCTGAAGAGGGGAAATGCCGCCTGGTGGTGCGTACAGAACACCCGGGTTTAGCTAGAAAGTACTTTACATTGTTAAAGAAAACCTTTAATATAGGAAGTGACGTAGTAATCAGTGATAATGCATTTCCCGGGAGAAAGCATACATATTCCGTTAATATTCGCAGTAATGAAGAGACAAAAGCAGTGCTTTTGGGGACGAAGATTTTGGCAACGGATTCTGATCTGCCGGACCGGCTTTCGGTGAAGGAAAATATAATTTTACAAAGCAGCTGTTGTAAGAAAGCCTTTTTAAGAGGCTCTTTTTTAGCAGCGGGGTCCATTACAGACCCGGAGAAATCCTATCACATGGAGGTAGTGTTTGCCCATGTGGAGCAGGCCCTTCAGCTTAGAAATGTGATGGAGGCTTTGGGGCTGTCTCCGAAGATTATCCGGAGGAAGAGATTCTTTGTAGTATATTTGAAGGAAAGTGATCAGATCGTAATGGCGCTGGGGTTTATGGATGCCCCCAGATCCTTTATGGAGTTGGAGAATGTGCGTATCCTCAAGGGCATGAGGAATGATGTAAACAGAAAAGTAAATTGTGAAACTGCAAATATTAACAAAACTGTATCTGCTGCGTTTTCACAGCTGGAAGATATCAATCTGATCAGTACTGTGGTAGGCCTGAACTCGTTGACAGCGAATCTCAGAGCAGTGGCCGAGGCGCGACTGGAAAATCCGGAGGCCACTCTTGCGGAGCTTGGGGAGATGATTTCCCCCGCCCTTGGTAAGAGTGGTGTGAATCACAGGCTGCGCAGGCTGTCGGAGATAGCAAACCGATTAAGAGAAAGCAGGAGGGAAGAAGATGATTAAGAAGGTAATCAAGGTTGAGGTGGAGTCCGGATTGGAGGCCAGACCCATTGCCATGCTGGTGCAGGTGGCCAGCCAGTTTGAGAGCAAAATTTATGTGGAAAGCGACTCCAGGAAGGTGAACGCCAAAAGCATTATGGGTATGATGACCTTGAATCTTGATTCCGGTTCCGACATAGTGGTAACCGCTGAAGGAAAAGATGAAGAGTATGCATTGAATGAAATTGAAGGCTACCTTAGCCAGGTTGGCTAAGAGGTTTGCATAAACATACATATTGTATTGAAAAAGGAGTCCCAAGCCCGGAAACCCGGTGCCGTGGGGCTCCTTTTTCACAGGCTTGCTTTTAGAAGCTTTCACGCTTCTCTCCGGTGAATATGGGGGTTTTTATACATTTATGCTTGCATTAATCTGGAATATGGTGTATATTATGCGACATAAATGAATAATTATTAGTTCAAAGAGCTTGCTCCAGGGCAGGAAGAATGAGGAGGAATGTATTATGAAGAAAAAAATCTTATCTATGGCAGTGGCAGCAATGATGGTAATGGCAATGGCCGCCTGCGGCTCTGCCCAAAGTGCTTCCCAGGGAAGCGCCGAGGGAGCTGGAAGCAGCGCGGAAAGCAGCCAGGCCCAGGGCAGCGCTTCCGGATCCATCAATGGGGATGGGGTGGCAAATGCGGGAAAGCTTGTTATGGCCACCAGCGCAGATTTCCCTCCCTATGAATATCACGAGGGAGATAAGATTGTGGGAATTGACGTGGAGATTGCCCAGGCCATTGCCCAGAAAATGGGCGTAGAGCTGGAAATTGAGGATATTGCCTTTGACTCTGTGATTTTAGAGGTGATGAGCGGCAAGGCAGATCTGGGACTGGCCGGTATCACTGCCACCGAGGACCGCAAGGCCAATCTGGACTTTTCCGAAAGCTATACCAATGCCCGCCAGCTGGTGATTGTACAGGAGGATTCGCCAATCAAGACTGTGGAGGATCTGGAGGGAAAGAACCTGGGGGTACAGACTGGCACCACTGGAGATTTAATGGCCAGCGATGTGAAGGACGCTGCGGTGGAACACTACACCAAGGGAATGGATGCGGTGATGGCCCTGACCCAGGGAAAAGTTGATGCAGTGATTATTGACTCCGAGGTGGCCAAGTACTTTGTAAAGCAAACCTCTGGCATTAAGATTTTGGATCAGGAGTTTGCCAATGAGAACTATGTGATTGTGGTGAAGAAGGGAAATG
>CALISX010000461.1 GCA_938041725.1 uncultured Lachnoanaerobaculum sp. | reverse complement strand
CAAGAAAATGGTTCAAAGGAGGAGCCATCCTATATGATCGCTTTTTCACCAGGCGATACGATGAAAATCATTCTGGAAAAGGATGCAAAAGGCTATCTTCCCTGCTTTGGGGAAGAGGACACCATTGAGCTGGCACCGGATTTGAAGCTGGTAATGAGTTATGATCGTCAGATGCTTTTTATAAATAATGGTCAAAAAAGTCTGACGGGAACCGCACTGTTTTACGCCGTGGATGAGCTGGGAGAAATAATTTCTCTCAACGCATCGGATATTTATGAGGTACAGCAGATGCTGAATAGACGAACTCATTATATTTTCAAGGAAGGAGTACGGATACCGATTCTATATTTAAACGGATGAATCCTGTCCATCACTTATTTTCGTCCCCGCAATCTGAAAGGAGGGATGTTCTTTGCAGGAAGAAGTGGAAAATAAAACAATACATCTTGCAGTTACGACAACAAAGCTTACAGCAAGAACTGTAATAGATGCCAGTATGAAATATCTTCGGCATCGGAAGCTGGTAAAGGAACAGAAAATAGCAAAAAGGAAGGCCAGAGAGCAACAAAAGCAAACGCCTCGTGGGAAACAGACCGTAAAGCAGTTAATCCGCCAAAATCAAGGTGTTTCCAACATGGATATTGCCAAAACAGATCTTCGAGGCTTTGAAAAGACAGCAAGAAAATACGGCGTCGATTACGCCATTCGAAAAGATGCCACTGTGCATCCTCCCCGGTATATCGTATTTTTTAAAGCAAAGGATGCGGATGCGCTGACAGCAGCCTTTAAAGAGTATTCTGGTTCCGCTATGAAAAGGAAAAACCGCCCCAGTGTTCTGAAGCTTTTGCAAATGATGAAGGATTTAGTAATCTCCTCCTCGGATAAGGTACGAAACAAAGATAAGGAGCATATGCTATGAGGATGAATGTTAAAATGCTCAAACAACTGTTTCTTTTAAATCTTCCCTATCTTGTTGTTGGATTGATGTCCACAAATATCGGTGAAGGCATCCGTCTTTCGAAAGGAGAACATTTATCTCAGAGGCTTCTCTCTTTTATGATCGTTTTTCCGAGGATATTTCAAAATCCTCTCCCCAGCATTCACCCTATGGATCTGTTGATTGGCCTTTTATGTGCAATCGCACTTCGCCTCGCAGTGTATCTTAAGGGTAAAAGTGCGAAACGGTACCGGCATAACCGGGAATATGGTTCTGCAAGATGGGGAAGCGCTCAAGACATAGAACCTTTCATGGACAAGCAGTTGGAAAACAATATTATCCTGACAAAAACCGAAGGACTGACGATGGACACTCGTCCTAAAAATCCTGCGAATGCCAGAAATAAAAATATCCTGGTTGTTGGTGGATCGGGTTCCGGAAAAACCCGTTTTGTTTTAAAGCCCAATCTCCTGCAATGCACTTCAAAAACCTATCCGGTTTCTTTTGTTGTCACGGATCCGAAGGGAGATATTGTCGTTTCCTGCGGACATTTTTTAAAGTCACAGGGTTACCAGGTGAAAATTTTTAATACGCAAAATTTCAAAAAGAGCATGCATTATAACCCCTTTGCCTACATTCATAGTGAGAAGGATATTTTAAAGCTGGTTACTACTTTAATGACAAATACAAAAGGAGAGGGAAATGGTGGAGATCCGTTTTGGGAGAAGGCAGAAAAGCTGCTTTATACGGCGCTGATTGCCTACATTCATTATGAAGCCCCACTAGAAGAGCAAAACTTTTCAACTCTTTTGGAATTTTTGAATGCAATGGAAGTTAGGGAAGAGGATGAGGAATTTAAAAATCCTGTAGATTTGATGTTTGAAGCGCTGGAAAAAACCAAGCCTGGATGTTTTGCCTGTCGGCAATACCGGCTCTTTACTTTGGCAGCCGGAAAAACCATGAAAAGTATTCTGATTTCCTGTGGCGCCCGTCTTGCTCCATTTGACATTCAGGAGTTGCGGGATATTACCGCTTATGATGAGCTTGAACTGGACACCCTGGGAGATAAAAAGAATGCTTTATTTTTG
>CALISX010000460.1 GCA_938041725.1 uncultured Lachnoanaerobaculum sp. | reverse complement strand
GCTGGACATGGCCTCTACCTCGGGAACAGACTGGGATGCATTGGCATCTGTGGTGGCGGAAGTTCCATCTGCTGCCAATACCTCAAACCGCTTGGTCATGGTCTTATATCCTGTGGCGTACACCGTAATGGAATATACTCCGGGGACATCGGTATATACTGTGGAATCCTTGGAATTGGTGCCGCTGACATGCAGCAGTCCCTGGATATTATACCAGCCCTGGTATTTGGGAAGCTCTATCACCTGGCCATTGGGCTTGGTTAAGGTCACCTTGTACATTACCAGTCTTACATCATTGCCGAAGCTGCTTCCTCCCGCCGGATCTTCAATATTGAAGCGGATATCCTGTCCCACCCTGGGATTGGGGGTAAGGGCACTTAAAGTAATCTTATAATTGGTGCTGTCCACCAAAGAAATAGGCAGCCGAACCCTGTCTTCACTTTTAGAAGAGGAGAGGCTGACATAATAATCTCCCCGGTTATACAGATTACTCTGGGGCAGGGGAATGGTAATGACGCCGGTAACTCCATGCCCCTTATCCTCTACCTTGGAGGTATACATTAAGTTGGCATTCATGATATTATTTTCCGGACTTAAGGATTTGATATTGTTTAAACCTTCAAACCAGGTTCTTTGGGCATCATTTTCCAAAGCAAGCTTGATGGTAACTTCTCCCTTTCCTGCTGCATCCACGATGGTTACCGGAATATAATATCTTTTCGGAACAGCGCTGGTTTTGGAATCCTCTGTCTTTTTTTGCAAAGCAAAGGTAGTCTTTGCAGGATCCTTACGGATGGAGCCGTCCTCTCCATAGGTCTCCAGGAAATAATCAAATTTGGTCATGGGACCATTGGTCAGCAGATACCTGGGAGCCTGCTGGCTGGAAGAGGTGATGTTTTTGGCTGTATTATTAAACTTTACCTCCTGGCTGGCGGAACCATCTCTGGCTTCCACCCTAAGGGTTCCAGGCTTTGTCACTGTGGAAAGCCATTTAACCACATGGCCCTCATCATCCACCGGAGTCACATCCTCTGTAATCTCTGTGTTATCCACAAAAAGCCTGTAATCCTCTGCACTTCCCTGACGGAAGGTTACCACCACATATTCTCCAAATCCCAGATTTACATCCTTGGTATACTGGGTATGCACCAGCTCACCTGCTGCAGGAGCAGACTCTTCTGCTGTCCCCTTCTCACCTTGCATGTCCACAGAAGGAAGTGCTTCCTCCTTGGCCTGCCGGGGAGAATCTGCGGCTTCTGATCCCTCTTCCTTTGTCGGCACTGCAGGCGCCGGTTGCTGTACTTCTGAATTTTGCTGCTCTAAAGCCTGGGCCTGCTGCTGTTGGAGTGTCTGAGGACTGGCTGCTTCTCCCTCCTTTTGCGGCACCTGGCTTCCTTCCTGCTTTTTATCCAGCACAGTGCCATCTTCCTGTGCCTTCGCTGATGCCGTCAAAGTCTCCTGTACAGACGTCTCCTTGGTGTTCTGATCAGTCTGATGCAATCCATATTCTGAATTCCCCTGGGTGGAAACGGACCCGGAACCTCTTTTATAGGATCCGCCGCCTCTGGAACCGCCGCCGCCGGAACCGCCGGTTCTCTTGGAGGATCCCCCTCCCTGGCCGGCTGCCTGTTTTTTAACCGGCTGGGAGCTAAGTCCAACGCCAGGGGTATAAACCGGTACACCATTTTCCACCATCTGTCCGGTGGCATTTACAAACTTTCCATCTGGGGTCTTCTCATTGGAATACATTCTTCCTGCATTGGCTCCGCTTCCTTCTCCCAAATAATAGGAGTAACCGTCAATCACCTGCCAGCCTGTCAGCATCTGCACGAAGCTCCCCCCATCCTGGGTGCTTAGGAAAAACCAGTCTCCCTTGGCATTCTGAACCCATCCGGTACGCATCACACCGTTTTGTTCATCCAGGTAAAACCAGCCGCTTGGGGTGTTTACCCAGCCCTTGGCCTCACGTCCCCCATCCTCTTCATACTTCCAGCCCTGATCACTTTTCTTCCACGTTCCGGCAAAGGATGGCATAGCGCTGCTTAGTAAAAAGACAGCCGACAGGACGCTCACGCCCAGTCTCTTTAAGTAATGTTTTCTCAATCTTCCTCCTGTTCTGATATTCCATGAGTCAAAAGTGTGCTGTAAACCCCCATGCCGACGGATCGGCACCACCATAAATATAAGTCTGCGCATACCGAAACAAGCCTTCCGTAGACTGGTTCCGATTTTACAACGGGAAAACATATTCACCTTGATCCCCTGTCCATATCCTCAAGTCTCGGTTAGTTATTCCAAAGATATCCTTTTGTATCCAAAAGCCGGCAAATCCCCTGGTGATGGGCTGTTTTGGGGATGGCAGCCTTCTAAAGTACTAAAATATGTACAATAACGTATGGGAAAACATGTGCATATTTTGGAAATTAGGAATCCCTAACTTGAGCCTAATTATATATTAATCATAAAACTTGTCAACCTGTATCCAACAAAGATACCAGTTGTACGTAAAAGAATACAATCCTAAGACTAATTCCTACTTTACTGTATAAGTCCCCGGACGGCAAACATGTGGATGCTGTGCTTG
>CALISX010000459.1 GCA_938041725.1 uncultured Lachnoanaerobaculum sp. | reverse complement strand
CGCTCCTCCCGCCGGGGAAAAAGCATCAGCTTCTTCTATCCGGAAGACCGTCTGTCCGAAGGCAATTTCATATCCTCTTTTCGCATAGGGCCTGTCCTCCCGGAGGCGAAAGGAGAGCGTGAGCGCATATTCTCCCGCCGAAAGCTCGGGGAGATCCGGGAGCGCATACTTCCGCTCAGAGAGCGGGGGGAGAGAAAGAGAAAGACTCTCCTCCCGGATTCTCCTCCCCTCCCGCTCTAGAATAAGAACGCCGTCAAATTCCGAGGCATCCGTAAAGAGGAAGCGGTTTTTGATCCAAAAGCTCCGCTCTCTTTGGTCTATCCGGATCGAGAGGCCCTGATAGCAGAATTTCACCTCCTGCATCTTTTCATAGGGCCTTCGGTTTCCGTCGAGGATTCCGTTTCCGCTGAAGTCAAAGTCCGTGGGGCGCTCCAGAAAGTCCCCGCCGTAGGCCTGGTACTCCTCCCCGTAGCGGTTTTTCGAGCGGAGAGACTGGTCGATGAAATCCCAGATAAAGCCCCCCTGATACAATACCTCGGTGTCGGCAAGATCAGTATATTTATACATGGCTCCCAGGGAATTTCCCATGCAGTGGGCATATTCACAACAAATAAAGGGCTTATCCCGATGCTCCTTTAAATAGGCTTGAATCTCCTCTGCAGGCGTATACATCTGGCTTTCTATATCACTGGTATCCGGATAGCTGCGGTCATTAAAAATCCCTTCATAATGCACCGGTCTGTGAGGATCCAGCCTTCGAAACAGCTGTGACATTTCATAAATCACCCTTCCTCCAAAGGATTCATTTCCACAGGACCAGATTAAAATACTGGGATGGTTTTTATCCCTTTCCACCATTCCCCGCACCCTTTCCAATAAAAGATCCTGCCACTGCTCCTGATCCTTTGGCAGCACATAGTCCAAATCTCCAGAAAGTGAATATGTGCTCCAGCTGCCATGGGTTTCCATATTGCATTCATCTATTACATACAGGCCATACCTGTCACAAAGGCGATACAGCCAGGAGGAATTGGGATAATGGCTGGTGCGCACCCCATTGATATTTTTCT
>CALISX010000458.1 GCA_938041725.1 uncultured Lachnoanaerobaculum sp. | reverse complement strand
AAAGGTTGCTATGGACGCAATTACACTAAGGTCGATTACAGACAATTTGAACGTTAAACTTAAAGGAGAAAGAGAGAAATGAGATTACCAAATCAGCAGGGGGAGAGTATGGAGCTTAAAGCGAAGATAGAGAAGTCCATGGAGGTACTGCGGACAGCTGCCAAGATTTCAAAAGATTGGTATGGTGAGCCTCTGATTATTGCATATAGCGGCGGGAAGGACTCAGATGTGATGATCCACCTTGCTTTAGAGGCTGGGATTGACTTTGAAGCTGTCTATAGCACTACCACAGTGGATGCGCCGCAGACAATGGCTCACATAAGCCGGGTTTTTCAGATGCTGGAGGAAAGAGGCATAAAGACCAGACGGACAAAACCAACCTACAGGGGTAAGCCCGTCACCATGTTTTCTCTGATTGAGCAAAAGGGAATCCCACCCACAAGACTAATCAGATATTGTTGTTCGGTCTTTAAGGAGTCATCAACTCCCCACAGGATCACTGCTGTCGGGGTGCGAGAGGCAGAGTCAAGAGGCCGTCGGGGGAGATCAGATTTTTCCGTTCGGGGGAGGACGAAGGCTGAAGGAAAACATTTTGATTTAGATCATGTGCAGGAGGTTTTTAAAGACGCAAAGGATCGGGATCCTGTATGGGATTGTGCTATTGTTGCCGCCGCCAGAAAGAAAAAGGATCTGCTTGTATCACCCATATATCACTGGGAGGATGCAGAGGTGTGGGCGTTTATACATGGAAGGGGGATCCCCTATAATCCTTTGTATGATATGGGGTATAGCCGTGTAGGGTGTATCCTTTGCCCCTTGGCGAGAAAGGCAGAGAAGGCAATGTATGAACAAAATTTTCCGCGGGTGAAAGAAAATTACATTAAGGCTTTCGACCGGATGCTTGAACGCCGTGGAGGTGCTGGTATGAAATGCGAGGGCTATTGGGCTGATGGGGAAGCCGTATACAGATGGTGGATTAATGGATAGGAGGTAACAAGTGAAAAATAATTTTCAAAAATTTTTAGACTTAGTGCAGAAAAATCCGGATCTAGAGGTGATCCCTGTGATGGATTCCGATGTGGGGGCCGATAGGTACGACCGGTGGTATGGAGATTGGGGAAGCTGCGAGATTGGCGAAAGCATCCACACAAAAGACGGGGTGTATACGCGGGAAGACTACTACTGGGAGGTTCTGCGGAGCGTGTTCGGAGCCGAAGCCGTAGCAGCTATGGACGATGAAGAAGAGCGAATGCAGTACGAGGAGCTGCCATGGAAAAAGGCTATTATCGTATATATCACGGGGCGGGCAGGAGGCGACGATTGAAAGGTTTTAAGGCAGGCAAGCCTGCGTATCTTGTACGTCAATCTACCAGATCTGAGTTCGAGATTGAGAAGGTGATGATTGAAAAAATTGAAAGTGATTTTGTGCAAACTGACGGCGGTGCTAAATTTGTACCAAGCGGTTGGGGATTCTTAGTCCCAAAGGATCCCTACTCCCGTGTGGTACGACTGCTGGTGCCTACCAGAGAAGCAGCCGAGGATAAGAGGGAAAGGCTGACTATGATCTTATATATCGTACGTCGGGCTAGAGAAATTCCGGCCTTTTCGGATGTGCCTACGGAAGATCTGAGGGTTATTTATAAAATTTTAGGAGGAGGCAATGAAAAAGATTAAAGGCTATGTCCAGTTGAGTGGATATCCGCAGGTTCAGAATTTTGAAGTCGATGTGCCGGATGAGGCCACAGATAAAGAGATTGAAGAGGCTGTACAGGACGCCATTTGGGAGGAGATCTGTTGTGGATGGGAGGTTGAAGAATGAGGATCTATATTTCCGGGGCTATCACCGGCGAACCAAATTATAAGAATAAATTTAAGCAGGCCGTAAAGAAGGCGCGGGAGCTTTTCCCATCGGATATTATCGTGAATCCTGCAAAACTCCCTGGGATTTTCCCGGAGGGGACGCACGACGATTACATGGAGATATGCATGATCATGCTCAAGAAGTGTGATACGGTGTGTTTGATTCCTGGGTGGGAAAATTCAGTTGGAGCGACGGAGGAGCATGATTTCGCTGTTCGGGCAGGTAAGTTTGTGGTATACCTCCATGGGATTTAATTGCAGAGGTTATAAGAGAGGAGGTTGAAGAATGAGGGAGAAGATTTTGTATGTCTGTGAAGTGTGCCGCACGGAGTATGCGGACAAAGAAACGGCGAGGCTGTGTGAAATTCACCATATGCCATTAAAAGAGTTAAAGATTGTTGGAGCGAAGTATTTCCCGCTGCGAATGCACGCAAGCACGCAAGCGTGGCCGTCAAAAATTACCTTGCAGGCTTCAGATGGCAGCACGAGGGAGTATAGCGGATGACGCAAGAGGTTATAAGAAGGGGGTTGGAGGATGACAGCGAAGGAGTATCTTAGACAGCTGCGCAGCTTAAATATTTTGATAAACGCCATGCTGCAAGAAAAAGAGAGGCTATTTGCGATGGCTACGAAGGTGAATGCACCTTTGAGCGATTGTAAGGTGGATTCAAGCCCGGATAATTCAAAGACTGAGGAAATCATTATTAAAATGACAGCTCTCGGTGAAACAATCAATGATCAAGTAGACCACTATGTGGATTTAAAAACTAAAGTTACAGAGCAAATCAATATGCTTAGTGATACAAGGTATAGGATATTGTTGTACATGAGATATATCAACGGGTATTCGTTTGCAGAGATTGCACAGCGCATGGACTATGAAATCAGATGGATAATGTCACTACATGGGAGAGCGCTGCAAGAATTTTGGAGAATCAATAAACAGGACATATTAATGCATATGTCAAGTGTGGTATAGTGTAAGCTGAAACAATTAGGTACAGGTATCTTTACAAGTTGTCAATTGTTTCCTCCTTACTTGTGTTACAGGGAGCACTTTTTATCGGGTGCTCCCGTTTTTGTTGGAGGGAGATATGTTTGCAGCAGGGTATTCCTGCTAGTTTTGATCGATGGATATATAGACAGATGGGAAGGTGAGGTGAGTGGCGAATGGGCGGGAAAACTTAATACCATTTAATAAACGAAGCGTGGAGGAAGCGAGAGAAAGTGGTAGAAAAGGCGGAACCGTTTCAGGAGAGTCTAGACGTCGTAAAGCTGATTTTCGTAAGGTTTTAAATTTGCTTTTAACCGCCAAGATTGACAGTCCTGAGTGGACACCAGTTCTCGAAGCCATGGGCCTGGATAGCACATTGGAAAGTGCTGTCAATGCTGCGATGATCAAAGAAGCTTTAAAGGGGGATGTGAAGGCCTATGTGGCTATTCGCGATACATTGGGGCAAACGCTGAAATCTGATTTGGATATTGATGAGCAGATCGAGCGCATCATAAACCAAAAGGCAAAGACGGAAAATTTAAAATCCCAAACAGAAAAACTGAAAAAAGAAACGGAAGTGACACAGTCGATTGTATATACAGGAATTCCAGCTGCCATGATAGCTCCTGTTTTTGCATCGGCTGTTTTTGATATACAAGAACACGAACACACTGAGTATGTATTCCCCGGCGGTAGAGGTTCTACAAAGTCGTCTTTTGTATCCTTGGAGGTCATTAACCTGATCATGATAAATGAGGATATGCACGCTGTTGTTATGAGGCAGGTGGCTGACACGCTTAGAGGTTCAGTTTATCAGCAGATCCTTTGGGCGATTGATGCTTTGGATCTGACAGATGAGTTTCATACCACTGTCAGCCCTATGGAAATTACAAGGAAATCTACAGGGCAAAAGATATATTTCAGAGGGGCGGACGATCCGGGAAAAATTAAATCTATAAAGGTGCCCTTCGGGTATATTGGTATTTTATGGTTTGAGGAGCTTGACCAGTTTGCAGGACCTGAGTCAGTAAGAAAGATAGAGCAGTCGGT
This sequence comes from uncultured Lachnoanaerobaculum sp., assembly GCA_938041725.1. Classification (GTDB taxonomy): domain Bacteria; phylum Bacillota; class Clostridia; order Lachnospirales; family Lachnospiraceae; genus Lachnoanaerobaculum. Next base: position 5,163 of record CALISX010000458.1, on the reverse strand, counting down.
TATTCGTGGAGGCGATGTGGCTTATATCTTTAAGTCCTTTAACCCTCCAAAGACTGCCAGTAATTGGGCTAACAAGTACATCAAGGTACCAAAGGAAACGAGGATGATAATTGAGAGCAATTACTTGCAAGTGCCTGCAAAGTGGTTGGGAAAACCCTTCCTGGATGAGGCTGAATTCTTGAAGGAAACGAATCCTGAAGCTTATGAGAATGAGTACTTAGGGGTTGCTAACGGTGCAGGCGGTTCAGTGTTTGACAATGTGGTTATAAGACAGATAACAGATGAGGAAATAGCAGAATTTGACCATATCCTAAACGGTGTTGACTGGGGATGGTATCCGGATCTATATGCTTTTGTGCGTGTTCATTATGAGCCTGCGCAACACCGGCTGTATGTTTGGCAGGAATACACTTGTAACAAGCAAAGCAATGAGCAGACAGCAAATACGCTTATCTCTTTAGGAATTACTGGTAATGACATTATCACTTGTGATAGCGCAGAGAATAAATCTATTGCGGATTATAAGGCATATGGGCTGCTGGCAAGGCCTGCGGAAAAGGGTCCGGGAAGCAGAGAGTATTCCTTTAAGTGGCTGCAATCCCTGCGGGAAATCATTATTGATAACATTCGTTGCCCTGTAGCTGCACAGGAATTTTTGGACTATGAATATGAACGGGATAAAGAGGATAACGTGATAAGTGGATATCCGGATGGAGACGATCACTGCATAGATGCAGTGAGATATGCCACAAATAGGATCTGGAAGAGGAAAGGACAGTAAGGTGCTGCAAAAAATATGGGGATGGATAAAGGGGGTGATAGGACGAATGTTTCCGGTTAAAACAATAAAACAAGTGGCATCTGTTCCTCTTGCCATAAGTCAAGAAATGTTAAACAAAATAGACCTCTGGTCCAACATGTACCGAGGGAAAGCCCCTTGGGTAGATTCTCAGGTAAGTTCTTTGCTGATAGAGCAGGGGGTTTGCCGGGAATTTGCAAATGTATGTCTGAATGAAATGGACACCAGTGTATCCAATAAGCAGATTGATGAGATTTATCAATCCGCCATTGCTGATTTGAATGAGCATCTGCAGTCTGGACTGGCTTTGGGAGCCTTTTGTATCAAGCCTCTGGGAGGCGGGGATGTGGAGTATGTTACCGCAGATCATTTTATCCCTTTGTCTTTTGATGCAAAACAAAGATTAACCGCTGTGGTATTCATTCAGCATAAGCAGGTGGATGAGATTTTTTATACCAGATTGGAAACACATGTCTGGAAGAAGGAGGATAAAACATTATTCATCCAAAACCAGGCTTATCGCAGTGCAGATAAAACTTCCCTTGGAGGTCCGGTTGATTTGACTGTAGTGGATGAGTGGGCAACGCTGCAAGAGGCCATTACTTTAATCAATGTTGAGCGGCCAGATTTTGGGTATTATCGGAATCCGATCAAGAATGAGATTGATGGTAGTCCCTGCGGTGTATCTATCTATGATAGCGCTATTGACGTGATTCAGAAAACAGATATGCAGTTTGGGAGGCTGGACTGGGAGTTTGAATCCGGTGAAAGGGCTGTGCATGTGGATATTACAGCTATGCAGGCAGCTCCGGTACTTCAGAAGGACGGTAAAACAAAGTATGTTCTGCCAAAACTTAACCGGAGGCTGTACCGTGGAATCAATCTTACCAAAGGTGATGTGGAGGAACTGTTTCAGGAATACAGCCCGGAATTTCGGGAGCAGAATATCATCAATGGATTAAACGCTTACTTGCGCCGGATAGAATTCAGCACCGGGCTGTCTTACGGAGATTTGTCTGATGTAAGCGATGTGGACAAGACGGCCACAGAGGCAAAGATAGCCAAAAAGCGCAAGTATAACATGGTCAAAGCTATCCAGGCCAAGCTCAAAATCTGTTTAGAGGATCTGGCGTATGCTTTGACCCTCCACAATGGGTTGTCCACAGTCAGTTACGAATTTCTTTGCAATTTTAAAGATTCCATCTTGGTAGATGAGGAAGAAGAACGGCAGCAGGACAGGCAGGATGTAGCCATGGGTGTTATGCGTTTGGAGGAGTACCGTGCAAAGTGGTACGGGGAAACGGTAGAGGATGCCAGGAAGAATTTGCCGGAACCGGCACTGATTGAGGAGTGAAATGACAACACAGGAAATGGAGAAGCTTCCTCATCCCTTGGAAAGGACAATCAGTAACCTGGAAATGTCAGTTATGGCAGAGGTGGTAGACAGGATAAAACAGGCAGCAGAAGTTACCTTGGTGGCCGATCAGCTGCTTGGCAGTTTAAATCGTATAGGCTTTGATAAAAAGCAGATGAAGGAAATCATCCGGGCTGCTCTAAAGGAAGCGGATCTGGATGTTGATAAAATCTACGAAACTGCAGTGAAAGCGGATTATATACAGCATAAAGAACTGTACGAGGCAGTGGGGAAGCAGTATTTGCCGTATAAGGAAAATGAATGGCTGCAACAGGTTGTTCGGGCTGCTAAGGAGCAGACAAAAGCCAGCCTTAAACCTTTTGAGAATCTAACGCAAACCACAGGCTTTTTTGTTCCCTCAGCAGGGAAGAAGGAGTTTGTCCAGCTTACTGAGTACTTCAAAAGGATCCTTGATAAAAACCTGCTGGCGATTGCATCCGGTGCTAAGACCTATAGCCAGGCCGTTGGAGCAGCGATTGATGAAATGACCTCCAGTGGCTTGCGAATAGTAAACTACGCATCCGGGCATACTGACCGGGTGGAGGTGGCTGCTAGGCGTGCTTTGATGACCGGCATTGCCCAGATGGTGGATAAAATCAATGGCCATAATGCCAAGGAGCTGAATACAAAATACTGGGAAGTGGATTGGCATCCTGGGGCCAGGAACACAGGCTTTGGGATTATGAACCATCAATCCTGGCAAGGTAAAGTCTACGATGATAAACAGATGGTCTCCATTTGCGGCCTTGGGGATATCCTGGGATTTGCTGGGGTGAACTGCTATCATGTGCGGTTTCCTTTCATTCCCGGTGTTTCAAAGCGCAAGTATACAGACGAGTGGCTTGAGGAGCAGAACAAAAAAGAAAATACTCCAAAGGAATACTACGGGAAGCCATATGATCTGTATGCAGCCCTTCAGCACCAGCGCAAGCTGGAAAGAACTATCCGCAAGCAAAAGCAGGATGTGGAGCTTTTGGAGAGGGCGGGAGCTGACAAGGAGGAACTGACTGCGGCATTAAGCCGCCTGCAGCGTACTAAGGTTGCCTATGCAGAGTTTTCTAAAACTATGGGGATCCCTCAGCAATTAGAGCGGTGGAGAGTGGCGGTTGCCCCAAAACATTCAAATCTTACTATGAGTGCCAAAGGCAATGAGATAACAGATGAAGATAGAAGGAACATAAATGAGATAATATCTTTTAAAAGCTATTCATTGAACGAAAAACTGCGAAATGAAGAGCCTTTAACAAAAGAAGAACGTCTATTTATGAGAGGCGTCGATAAGGCTATTTTGAAGCTGCCTGATTATCAGGGAATTGTATATCGCTCTGTGAGTGTACAAAATATGCCGGATGAGGAGAAATTTAATAGAGAGCATCAGCCAGGTTTCGTTGTTATATACCCCGCATTTACATCCGCATCCTTAGAGGTGTATGATGATAGTATGAAGTATCTGCTTGTTATTTTGAGTAAACATGGGAAAGATATGACGGAATATAATCCTGGGGAGCAGGAAATACTTTTCAAAAGAGGATCTATGTTTTATGTTACGGGCAGAGATGGAAATGTCATTTATATGGAGGAGCCTTAAATGTCCAAATTAGATGTTGAAAATTTTTTTAAACTACCTGACGAAGAAAAGGAAGCGGCTTATAATCGTTTATCACGCCACGACCAACTCGGTGTAAGGATGGCAATAAGTCTTCCAGGTAATATCTTTATTCCTTGTAACATGTGTAAACATAGAATAGGTCGTTCCTTTTCTTGCAAAGCGTATCCAAACGGTTTGCCAGGAGATGCTGTGCGGGAGAGGGTTGAAAATCCCAATGGCCCCTGCGCCAACGGATATAGATTTGAAGCATCCGAATAGGGTGCTTTTTTAATACAATTTTGCCGGTGGATCAGGCGTAAAACAGTCAGCACATGGGAGCGAACCCGTAAAAAGCGTAGTGAAAGGAGTAACATGAAAAGAAAGTTTTTGGAAGACATGGGATTAACTAAGGAGCAGGTGGACAGCATCATGACTGAGAATGGCAGAGATATCGAGGCCGCCAAGGGAGAATCTGCGCAGCTGCAGGCCGAGCTGGAGCAGACCAAAAAGCAATTGGAAGAGGCCAATACGGCTATTGATGGTTTTAAAGACTATGACCAGGTAAAAGCTCAAGTGGCAGAATATAAGAAAAAGTATGAGGATTCCAAGACAGAGTATGAAGGCAAGATTGCAGATATGCAGTTTGGCACCACTCTGGACGCTGCTATTACAGCAGCTGGTGGCAGGAATTCCAAAGCTGTCAGGGCTTTGCTGGATGTAGATGCTCTAAAGGGCAGTAAGGATCAGAGTGCAGATATTAAGGCAGCTTTGGAAGCTTGCCGGGCAGAAAATGGGTATCTCTTTGGAGCCAATGAGCCTATTAATAATCCCATTGTTGGAAGAACCGGAGGAGGCTTTGCAGGCGGCGATCCCAATGTTGCAGCCATGCGGGCAGCCATGGGGCTTCCTCCCGAAAGCAGCAAATAATAAGAAAGGATAAGGATTATGCCGAATACGATTGCGTTAGCAAAAGGTTATGTTTCCGCATTGGATGAGGTGTACAGAAGAGAATCTGTAACAGCGGATTTAATCAGTGACGCTTCTTTGATGAGAGCAGGAGCAAATGTAAATGAGATCGTATATCCCCAGATCAGCGTTTCCGGTTTGGGAGATTACGACAGAAACAGCGGATACACCAATGGATCTGTAAATGTGGAGTGGAAAACAACGAAATTCAACTACGACCGTGGAACAAAGATTTCCGTGGATACTATGGATGATCAGGAGACCTTTAACATTGCCTTTGGGATGGCGGGTGCTACGCTACAGAGGGATAAGGTGGCACCGGAGGCGGATGCTTTTACCTTTGCCACTTTGGCAGGAATCAGTGGTATTTCTAAGGCTGCACCCGCCACCTATGCA
>CALISX010000457.1 GCA_938041725.1 uncultured Lachnoanaerobaculum sp. | reverse complement strand
TTCACTTTAGTATAAAATCGTTATTTATTATTTTTAATTTTCAAAAAATCTTAGGTTTTTATTTTCTATTCAAAAAACTTTCTAATTTTACAAATTTTTTCTTCTCTGAAACAAAAAATTCCAATGTCGATATCTCTTTCCAGCTGGCTTTTCTCCTGGTATCCCTTTTTATAAAACTGGGCCGCCTTCCAGGCCCGCTGATACACATAAAAAAGCATTTTTTCTCCCAGAATCTTTCCCAATGCCTGCCGGTATTGGGGAGAAATCCTCTCCAGAGCAGCCCGGGTTGTATTTTCCTGGAGAACCTTCATGGCCTGAAAAACCAGTTCTTCCCTCTTGTCCCCCTCCTGTCTGGAGGCCAAGGCAAGCAGAGCGGCTCCCAAAAGCTCCATCCTGCTGTCGGAATCATTGGAATGGGTATTCATAATCCCTCCGGAAAGCTTGATGAGTTTTCCCAGTTCTCCCCCCAGCAAAATACTGCGGGCTCCCTCTGCAATGGCCATATCAATGCTTTCTCCAACAAAATTGCTGATGAAAACTCCGGGAAAGTCTCCTTGAAAATACTCCCGGACAAATTCAGCTCCCATATTTCCGGGAGAAAGAAACAAAACCCTTTCCCTGGCGTTTGCCAGCCTTACCCGGATGTCGGTTTTAATGCTGTCCAGCAAGGCCTGGCGGCTCATGGGAACCACAAGGCCTGTGGTTCCCAAAATAGAAATGCCTCCCAAAACCCCCAGCCTTTCATTAAAGGTTTTCTTGGCAATTTCAGCTCCATGATGGGCGCCGATCTGCACCCTTACTTTGCCGGAAAACTTTCTGGAAAGCAGAATTTCTTCTAAATGCTTTCGGATCATCCTTCTGGGTACAGAATTAATGGCCGCCTCTCCCACCGGCTGATCCAGCCCTCTGCGGCAAACCACCCCCACCCCTTCTCCCGCAAGGAATTCAAATTCCAAAACAGGGGCATTTGTTTCTGTCTCCCTGGAGGGAATGCATTCCACCAAAGCCCAAATCAGGATGCCATGGGTCACATCCGGATCCTCCCCGGCCTCCTTTTGCAGTCCTGCCAGGAAAAAATCCCCCTTTTTTTTGATCCATGCAATGGGGAGTTCCAGCACTGCCCCAAAGGGGGTGTGTACCTGTACTGCTTCTGTTTTTTCTCCCAGATAGGCCAGCAAGGAGGCTGTGGCCGCACCACAGGCACAGGTTCCGGTGGTAATCCCCCAGTCCAGCCTATGATGATTTTTTTCATTAAATTCCTTTAAGGTCATAGCCCATCCAATCTAAACCTGGGAAGAGGAGAAGTCCTCTTTGTTGATCTCTCTGGGGATAATAAAGTAAAATTCCACTCCATTCTCATGGTTTATGACACCGCATTCTCCCCCATGGGATTCTACAATGGCTTTTACAATGGACAGCCCGATACCGGTGCCTCCATAGGCCCTGGAATGGG
>CALISX010000456.1 GCA_938041725.1 uncultured Lachnoanaerobaculum sp. | reverse complement strand
ACTCCCGTGGCACCTATGAACTAACCGCTGCTTTTTGCTTTTTTAAGGTATGCTCTATTGACGCAGCCCCTGGCTTTATGATAAAACCATACATGCTTTACTTATATGGTTTTATCATAAAGCCTTTTTTATGTTTGGAGGATACATGAACCAATATTTAGAAGTTTCTTTGCAGGCAGCAGTGCTGTTTCCCTTTGTGGTAGCGGTTTTTACCCTGCCCTATATCGCCTATAACTACCATAAATACGGCTCCATCCTCAGCTTGAAAATTCTCCTGGTATATTCCTTTATTTTTTACCTTCTCTGCATGTACTGCCTGGTGATCCTGCCCTTTCCCTCTCCGGAAAAGGCTGCCACCCTCCATGGACCTAAAATGCAGCTGGAGCCCTTTTTGTTTGTAAGGGACATTATAAAAAATGCCCATGTTGTCCCCTCCCAGCCCAAAACCTGGCTGACTTTGGTATTAAGCAAGGCATTTTTGGTAAATATTTTAAATCTTTTTCTGGCAGTACCCTTTGGCATGTACCTGCGGTATTATTTTAAACGATCCCTTTTCCAGACCCTGGTGTTTTCCCTGCTTCTGTCTTTGTTTTTTGAAATCACCCAGCTGACAGGACTGTACTTTCTCTTCCCCGGCAGCTACCGGCTGTTTGATGTGGATGATCTCATTGTAAACACCTTTGGAGGACTGCTGGGGTATCTGCTGATGGGACCCCTTATGATCCTGCTTCCCTCCCGGGAGGAGCTGGATGAAATCAGCTACCGCAGAGGACAGGAGGTTTCCCTGCTGCGCCGGGGAATTGCATTTTTCTTTGATATGGCTTTTTCCATTATATTGACCTTGCTGTCCCTGCCGGTGTTTGCCATTTTGCATATTCCCTTCTCCCCCTCCTTTGAGGCCACGGTTTTGGTTTATTTTTCCCTGTTTCCTTTGCTGTTTCATGGAAAAACTTTGGGGAAATTCATTACCAGCACCGCCGTTGTCTCCTCTGAAGGGGGGAGGCTGGCCTTCTATGCCTGTTTTTTACGCTATGGCCTTTTCTTTGGGGGATATTTTTTCCTGCCACTGCATCTGCGGCGTCTGCTGGAACATTTCATTCTGATGAATGAGGATCCCTCCCGGGACATGGCCTATCTCACCCTGGAGCTTTTGGCGGCCCTTTTGTACTTCCTGTTTATCCTCCTGGCCCTGATCCAGTCCGCCAGACACCGGCCCCTTTTCTACGAAAGATGGTCCAAGACAAGGATTCAAAGCACAGTACGAGGGGGAAGGACATGAAAGCCTGGGTCTTCAGCTCCCACACCGAAGGATGAATGGTTAATGGCTCCAACTAAAAAAGGGGGCCGCAGCCCCCTAACTGTATTTCCCCAAAAAAGCCCTGGTTCTCTCATTGCTGGAGGCAAACACCTCCTCCGGCCGGCCTTTCTCTACTATCACGCCCTCTGCCATAAAAATCACATGGTCCGATACCTCCCTGGCAAAGATCATTTCATGGGTGACAATCACCATGGCGATATGAAGCTGGGCCAGATCCTTGATCACCTTCAATACCTCCCCTGTCAGCTCCGGATCCAGAGCAGAAGTAGGCTCATCAAAAAAAAGGATCCTGGGCCGCAGGGCCAGGGCCCTGGCTATGGCTACCCTTTGGGCCTGGCCTCCGGACAGCTGGTAGGGGTAGGCATCCTCCTTTCCCTCCAGCCCCATCTTTCCTAAAAGCTCTCTGGCATTTTTCATTACCTCTTTTTTGTCCCTTTTTTGCACCCGCAAAGGCACATCGGTGATGTTTTTCAGCACCGACATATGGGGAAAGAGATTAAAGTTTTGAAACACCAGGCCAAAACAGCCGGAAAGTCTCTTCAGTGTTTTCTTATCCTTGTAAACTGCCCGGCCTTCTATGCTTGCAGCCGCCGTCTCCCCCTCATACAAAAGACTTCCGTCATCCATCCTTTCCAAAAGGGTGGCGCAGCGCAGCAAAGTGGACTTCCCGGAGCCAGAGGGACCGATAATGCTGAGAATCTCCCCCTCTTTTACCTCCAGAGAAATATCCTGTAATACCTGGGCATCCCCAAAGGATTTTTTTACATGGTGCATGGCAAGTATTGACATGTATCAAAAACCTCCTATTGGTAGTACTCCATCCCTTTTTCCAAGCGGTCCATGGCAAAGGCCACTGCCCCGTTAAATACATAGTAAAATATGCCTGCCGCCACAAAGGGATACATACTGGTGGTGGAGCTGGCCAAAGCCTTGGCGGTGGTAAACATTTCCGCCACGGATATGGTAAAGGCCAGGGAGGTATCCTTTACTAAGGTAATCACCTCATTGGTGATGGAAGGAAGAATCCGCTTGATCACCTGGGGCAGAATAATTACAAAAAAGGTTTGGCTTTTGGAATATCCCAAAACCTTTGCCGCCTCGTACTGCCCCAGAGGCATGGACTGAATGCCGCTGCGGTAGATTTCCGCAAAATAGGCGGCATAGTTAATCACAAAGCCGATCAGAGCTGCAATGAAGCGGTAGGTATTGGACACCTTGATCCCAAAAAGATAGTAGGGACCAAAGTAAATCACCATGAGCTGAAGCATCAAAGGGGTGCCCCGCATCAGGGAAATATAGAGAGAGCAAAATCCGGACAAGGCTTTGACTTTGCTCATTCTCCCCAGGGCCACCACCAGCCCCAAAGGCAAAGAAAATAAAAGAGTGATTATAAAAATCTGAATGCTTACTCCCATACCCGGGAGCAGCTGACGTCCAATTTCCGGCAATGACATGGGCTCTCCTCTATATTTGTGCTTTTCTCCCCGGCCTGGGGGCTTACTTTCCTACAACGGTTACATCCTTTCCGAACCATTTTTCGGAAATCTTTGCCATGGTGCCATCCGCTGCCATATCATCCAGAGCCTTTTGCACCTGATCCCTCAGCTCCGTATTGCCCAGTTTAAATCCTACACCATAGGTCTCGCTGGAAATTGCCTGGGGCAGTATGGTAAAGGCATCACTGTTTCTTTGCTGAATCTGGTAGTTGGCCACCACACTGTCCATGGCCACTGCATCCACGCCCCCCATATCCAGATCCATAAAGGCCGTGTTATACTCAGCGGTGGTTTGGAGTTTCCCAAAGGTGGCAGTCAGGGCTGCATCATCCTTTAAGGCCGCCTCTGCCGAGGAATCCACCTGCACCTCCACAGTTTTCCCTGCCAGATCCTCCAAAGAGGCAATACCGGCATCAGACTTTACCACAAACACCTGCTGGTTTTCCATATAGGGCTTACTCCAAAGATATTGCTCCTCTCTGCCATTCATGGTAAAGCCGTTCCAGATACAGTCAATGGTTCCAGAGGAAAGCTCCATATCCTTGGCATCCCAGGCAATGGGCTGATACTTAATCTCCTTACCCATTCTCTTGGCAGCTTCCTCCGCCAGCTCCAAGTCAAAACCGGTGAATTTACCATCCTCTCCCACAAAGCCCATGGGGGGCAGATCCTGGTCAAAGCCCACAGTAAAGGTGGTCTGGGAAGCCTTAGAAGCCTGGCTTTCCTGACTGGACTGACTCTCCTGGGAAGACGCCTGAGAACCGCTGCTTTCTGCAGCAGGAGCCCCTCCGCAGGCCGCCAAAGCGACACAGGCCAACAAGGATACCATAAGCGCTGCTGTTTTTTTCATAACTCCTCCATTTTCCGGAAATTCCTGGCCGAAAACCGGAATTTCCAAAGACTATTTTGATAGTACGTTGATATGGTAGTATGGTAGCACACTAAAGCGTCCTTGTCAAAGTCTTTCTTCTCTAATTTTTAAAGCTGTGGATGGGAGCGGGGATTCTGCCCTTCCGGTTTACAAAGGCCTCACAGGAAAAACCGTTCACCAGCATAATGGGGGCAGAGCCTAAAAGTCCGCCAAATTCCACTGTTTCTCCCACCGTCTTGCCTGCCACAGGGATCACCCGCACTGCTGTGGTTTTTTGATTGATCATGCCAATGGCCGCCTCGTCGGCAATAAGGCCGGCAATGGTGGCGGCGGAGGTATCTCCGGGAATGGCAATCATATCCAGACCCACGGAGCAGACACAGGTCATGGCCTCCAGTTTTTCCAAGGTAAGGGCTCCTTCCCTGACCGCATCAATCATTCCCTGGTCCTCGCTGACGGGGATAAAGGCACCGGAAAGCCCTCCCACATAGGAGGAGGCCATAACCCCGCCCTTTTTCACCTGATCATTTAAAAGGGCCAAAGCTGCTGTGGTGCCTGGGGCTCCCACCCTTTCCAGACCCATTTCCTCTAAGATTTCCGCCACAGAGTCTCCCACAGAGGGAGTGGGAGCCAAAGACAAATCAATAATGCCAAAGGGGATCCCCAGTCTGGCAGAGGCCTCTCTGGCCACCAG
>CALISX010000455.1 GCA_938041725.1 uncultured Lachnoanaerobaculum sp. | reverse complement strand
CGGCTCTCGCGACGGACTGGCGCGCGCCGCATTCAATCCGGACAACGTTACCGAAGACGACCGCCGCTTCTTCCCCGATGCACTGGAAAAAGAGGGGCGCACCGTCCACCGCAACGACCCGTGTCCCTGCGGCAGCGGGCTGAAATACAAGCAGTGCCACGGCAGAAAGCCTGGATCCAAGTAAACAATACGTCTGCACAGCATTCTGCTGCAGAGCAGCTTGCGTGTTACTAACTAACAGAACCCCCACGCTGGAGGCCCGGCATGGGGGTTCTGACTGTCTAAAAAAATGTTTTCATAAAATACAGCATCCAGCAGACTGACAGCAAATCCGCACTGCCTCCCGGGGAGACATTCTTTTGGATAAAGGTACGATTTAGTTCCTCCAAATCCCTTCGGGAAGGAATGGGATTGTCTTTTAACAGCGCAGCCAGAGATTCTGCCGTTTTTTTCCAGGTTTTCACATCGCTTCTTGCAATAAAATTGGTATCCGTAACATGGGCAAACAGATGCAAAAGCACAGCGGTGCCGGTTTCATCAATGCTTCTTCCTTCTTTTTGCATTTTCTCCATGAGGGGCAGTCCGTAATGATACACCGCAGGAAGGCCGGCCTCTATTTCTCCCCGTATTCCTGAAATTCCGTATTGTACATAAAGTTTTTGTCCTGTGGTGTTAGCTTCTTTTAAGGTCAGGCCCTTTAAATCCCGGGACACCATACCCCTTGTCATCTCCCCGCAGGTTTGTAAGATTTTTTGGGGATCCTTTCGGTTTTCAAAGCTTTGGGCGCCGATGGCAGCACAGAGAATTCCCATGGAAAACACAGCCCCCTTATGGGTGTTGACGCCTCCTGTTGCCAAGAGCATTTGATTTTCTGCCAGCTTTCCGGGAAGGCGCAGAAGGGAAAACAGTTCTGCTTTGTCCGGGGGAGCTTCCTGGAGGGAAAAGGAGAGTCCCAAAGCGGCGCATTTCTGAAAATAGGGGAATAGACTGGCGGCGCTGCTTAAAAAAGTAAACAGATCCATGTCCTGGTGGCTGCCATTGTCTATGCGGTCCACCAGCCCCGGCTTTGGGGCAATGGCGGCTTCATATAAAAGCGCCTGCTGGGCCAGGCGGGCAATGGACTGGGCATCCCTTTGTATCACGGATTTTTCCAGGATTTTTTTTGTGGTTTCCTGCAGTGCCTCCAGCATTTGTTCCAGGGAGATATATGGAGAATTTTTATGAGAAAGCATGGTTTCCTCCTGTGACATTCGGGACTGTTGGGGCATACCTACAGTATAGAGGCTTCCTGTCCAATCACAAAGATATTTTTTCTTAAAAGCAGCTGTGAAACCATCGGGAGCCCCCCGCTGATTTATCTTATTCTATTGACATATAATAGTGCAAGTGCTACATTTAAGAAAACGTCGTTTTCTTAAAAACAGAAGCTTTTGTAGTAGTTTGAATCGGGCAATGCCCGATTTTTGTCGTTTATGGGAAAGAAAACAAATAAACAAATTGTTTTCTTTCTTAACAATACAGAAAGGAGGAACAGAGGATGCCAAGGGACAAAACCATTTCCCACAGGCAGGTTTTAAAAAGCGCCAGGGAGGAATTTTTGCGCTGGGGATATGAAAAAGCCTCCATGCGGGAGATCGCCAGAAAGGCGGGGCTGACAGGGGGAGCATTATACAAGCATTTTTCCACCAAAGAGGAGATGTTTGCTGCCTTGGTGGAACCGGTGTATGAAGAGCTGGCGGCGTTATACGAAGAAAAAACCAACCAGGCCCTGGCGCTTTTAAAGGACAGGGGATTTCGGGACTTTGAAAATATCTCTATAGAGGGGACCCGGGCATTTTTACAGTTTATATATGCCCATTTTGAAGAATTTCAGCTGATGTTTAACGGCTCCGGAGGCACCCGCTTTGCAGACATCAGAGAGCGGATGGTGGGGCTGGAGGTGGCATCAGCGAAGAGGGTGATGGAGGCCATGGGGGAAAAGGGAGGACATTCCATGCTCCTGTCGGAAAAGGAGCTGCATATTTTTTATACCATGTCCTTTACCCCTTTGTTTGAAATCATAACCCATGGCTGCCCCTATGAGGAGGCGGCAAAGATAGTGGATCTGATGGCCAGAGCCCAAAGCTATGCCTGGGAAAGGATGCTGGAAATCAGGATGCAGGAAGGAAGATGATGCCCTGGTCCGGTATTTTGGATCAGGATGGGGGCAGGCTCCCATTACATAGAACCATAGTCAAGGATAAAAAAGGAGAGAGTATGACAAAAATATTTAAAAAGCATATGGGACAGATTGTACTGTCCGTCGTCATGGCCATACTGGGGGTGGCCTGCGGCATACTCCCCTATGCAGGGGTGGCGGATATGATTGTGAAAATGCTTCAGGGAGAGCGGGATGTTTCCCTGTATCTGGTTCCGGCGGGGATGATTTGTCTGGGATTTTTAGGGGGC
>CALISX010000454.1 GCA_938041725.1 uncultured Lachnoanaerobaculum sp. | reverse complement strand
TGACCATACCCCTTCTGCCGTAAATCTTCCACTCCCTTTGATAGTTGTTTTTTACCTGCATCACCTTGTCCCCTTCCCGAAACAGGGTGAATTCTCCCTCCTGTTCCCGTTTTCCAGAGGCTGCTGGGTTCAGGAATTGCTGCAAAAGGCTGTTTAAGGTTTCCACCCCCAAGGGTCCCCTGCGCATGGGGGTCATAACCTGGATTTCAAAGGGCCTGGCCTTTACATAGCCGGGAAGCTTGTCCTTGATGAGAGTCAGCAAGGTCTCCGTTACCCTTTGGGAACTGGTTTGCTTGATAAACAAAAAGTCCCTGCTTTTTTTGGCCAGATTGATTTCCTCTCCCTCCATCATCCTGTGGGCATTCATAATAATATCGCTTTCCAGAGCCTGGCGGTAAATATTTTTTAATTCCACCACATAGAACTGCCCGGATTCAATGAGATCCTTCAACACATTTCCTGCCCCCACACTGGGGAGCTGGTGGATATCCCCGGCCAAAACCAATCTGGTGCCCACAGCAATGGCCTTTAGCAAAGCCTGCATTAAAAAAATATCCACCATGCTGGCCTCATCTATTATTACCACATCCGCCTCCAGAGGGCTGGCTTCATTTTTTTCAAAATGAGTTCCCGGCCCCTCCCCCTCTTCCTGGCTGGCGGGCATGATTTCCAAAAGCCGGTGTATGGTTTTGGCCTCCCAGCCAGTGGCTTCACTCATGCGTTTGGCCGCCCGTCCAGTGGGGGCAGCCAGAAGAATTTCCATCCCCGCCTCCTCAAAAAGGGAAAGCATGGTATTGATGGTGGTGGTTTTCCCCGTGCCGGGCCCCCCTGTAAGAATCATCACTCCGGCAGAGGCGGCCTGGGCCACAGCCTGTTTTTGCAGATCATCCAGACGTATTTTGGATTTTTTCTCGGCTGCCTCCACCCGCTCCATCAAAGAGGGGTCCTCCTGGGAGAAGGTATTAATATCCAAAAGCATCTTTGCCACAGAGGCTTCTGCATAAAAACAGGAAGCCAAAAAAACCGCATGGCTGGATGCGGTTTTGCGAACAACAATCTTGCCCTGGATTTCCAGTTCTGATACACAGGGGGAAAGCTCTTCCTGAGACAGGGTTAAAAGCTGCTCTCCCTCCCTTAAAAGAGTTTCCCACGGAAGATATAAATGTCCCGAAAGCATGGCTGCAGAAAGGAGATACTGGAGTCCTGCCATGGCCCGGAACCTGGAATCCGCCTGGATTCCAGCTTTTTTTGCAATATCATCGGCGGTTTTAAAGCCAACTCCGGCAATGTCCTCAGCCAGTTTATAGGGATTGGTTTCAATAACGGAATATACCTTGCTGCCGTATTCCTTGTAGATTTTAGCAGAGAGATTCATGGAGAGGCCGTATTTTTGCAGGTAAATCATGGCATCCCGCATATCCTTTTTTTCCTCCACCTGCTCTCCAATGGAAAGGGCCAGTTTTTCACTGATCCCCTTCACCTCTGACAGGCGTTCCGGCTCTTCCTCCATAATCCGCAGGGTGTCCCCTTTGAATTTTTTAACAATTCGGGCAGCCAGTGCCTCTCCTACTCCCTTTATGGCAGAGGAGGCCAGGTACCTTTCAATACTGTCCGTATCCTCCGGGGCGCTTACTTCATAGCTCTCCACCAAAAGCTGCTCTCCATAGGAGGGATGCACCCGCATGGTTCCCCGGGCCTTAATATATTCTCCCTCACCAATATAATGGAAATTGCCGACAAAAATAAATTCCTTTCCCTGACTGATAACACTTAGGACAGAGTATCCATTTTCTTCGTTTCTGAATTTTATTTTTTCAACATAACCGGCAATCTCAGGCATAGGCTAGAAATCTTTCCTGGAATCGAAGTCATCCCCATGTCTGAATTCAATGAACTTGCCCGTTCCAATGGCTACAGCAGTAAGGGGATCATCTGCAATGGCAGTATGGATTCCGGTTTTTTCCTCAATCAAAGAATCCAGTCCGAAAAGCAAAGAACCTCCTCCTGTCAATACAATGCCCCTGTCAAAAATATCTGCCGCAAGCTCCGGAGGGGTGCGCTCCAGCACATTATGTACAGAATCCACAATCTGCATGGCAGGCTCCCGCAAGGCCTCCAGGGTTTCGTCGGAATTGACCACAATGGTTTTGGGAAGTCCTGTTACCAGGTTCCGGCCCCGTACCTCAATGGACAAAAGTTCCGGTCTTTTATAGGCAGCGCCAATATTAATCTTGATTTCCTCAGCCGTACGCTCGCCTATCATCAGATTATACTGGCGCTTGATGTACTGCACGATGGACGAA
>CALISX010000453.1 GCA_938041725.1 uncultured Lachnoanaerobaculum sp. | reverse complement strand
ACGCCTTAAGGCAGCACGAGAATGCGAATACCTGCAGCAGCACGCAAGCTGCCTTGCAGCGAAGTGCTGCGTGGACTTATATGTATGGTGGTGCTGCTCTCCCGGTATGGGGGCTGGATCAAGATCAAGAGTTTAAAGTTTTGGGAGGTTTGCTATGGAACAAAAAGCGTTATCAAAATGGTTAAAGCTGATCCTGGTTGGAATAGGGAGCTGTGGACTTGTTATATATCTAATCGTTTTGCCAAGTTTAGGGAAGTCTATTGTGGAGTATTACCCGGAATTTGCAGGACGTTACTGGCCCTGGCTTGTCTTTCTTTGGATGACTGGAATTCCCTGCTATGGAGTAATTGTTTTTGGATGGAAGATTGCCTTCAACATTGGCGGGGACAGGTCCTTTACAAACGAGAATGCCGGATATTTGAAATGGATTGCCTGGCTTGCAGCTGGTGATGCCTTCTTTTTCTTTGCCGGGAATATTGTCCTTCTGTTTACTAATATGAGTCATCCTGGTGTGACACTGCTCTCATTTTTGGTAGTATTTGGAGGCGTGGCCGTTACGGTGGCTTCTGCAGTTCTTTCTCATCTTGTGAAGAAAGCGGCTGTTCTGCAGGAACAGAGTGATCTTACGATTTAAGGAGGACAAAATGGAAAGCCATATCATTTTTAACATTGATGTAATGCTGGCAAAGAGAAAAATGAGTGTTACGCAGCTTGCAGAAGAAGTTGGAATTACTGTTACAAACATGTCGATTCTTAAAACCGGCAAGGCCAAAGCAATTAAGGTTTCGACCCTGGCAAAACTCTGCGAGGCGCTGAACTGTCAGCCAGGAGATATTCTAGAATACAGACATAAGGAGGACTAATTATGGGGAAGACAATGGGAAAAGCATTGATTCTGATTATCAATGGAATTGGATTTCTTTGTTTTGTTTGGTATGGGTGCCTTTATCTATCCCATAATTTTGAGATCCTTCATCCGAACGCAATGCTTATGATGAAAAACCGGGAGATAGGGGGACTGGCACTTACGATTGGCGTGATTCCCATGTTGATTGTAAATCTTCTGGCTTTCCTTTGCATTGGAAGTAAAAGTACCAGATATTATCTGAGGATGCTATTTTTTATTCCAACACTTTTGTGCTTTATCCTTGCAGGTCATTTCTGGCTTTCTCCAATATCAGCAGATAAACCAGATGCAGCATCAGAACCGGTTGTAAAGGTACGCATTGAAAGTGAAGATAGAACATATATTCATTATGCTATGATATATGACGATGGAAGGATGGAAATACTGGAGAACGGATTTCTACCGGATTCTGTTGACACCTTGACATGTGATGGAATGTGCTTCGCATCCGAAATCATAGATAACAGAATCAAGAACACTTTGTTAAAAGCAGAATTATATGATGAAAACAACAAGCTGGTTCCGGCAGACCAGGAAATGGATACAATACTGAAAATGGTTGCTTCACAGACAGATCATACGATCTGGCAGGTACAGATATTTAAAGATGGATTGAAGTACTTTGTTTTGGTAAAGCTGAATGTCAACTGGCAGGATCCTTGTTGCTTCTACAGGTATGATGCCGAACAGGGCAGCCTCATTAAACTGTATCACTGGGATGGAGTCGATGTAACAGCAATTGCGCTTCCATAGGATAGTGGAAAGGAATAATAAAATTTTCAAAGTGGTGTTTGGCAGGGATTGATATACTACCCTGCTGGTGCAGCTCGTGTGCTGCTGACAGGTATTCGCATTCTCGTGCCG
>CALISX010000452.1 GCA_938041725.1 uncultured Lachnoanaerobaculum sp. | reverse complement strand
CTGTTGCCGAAAACAGCCTGCACACTCTCAAGCTTTTCTTTTGATTCCTCATAAACACAGACTTTTGATTTCTTACAAAGATCATCCAATATTGCAATCTGACTTCCCAGAAATAATGTCCTTCCCTCTATATTCAGCCACTCTGTATTTCCAAGTGCCAGAGACGAAAAGAATGACAAATTGTAAAGACTCGGATTTTCCTTTAAAAGCCTGTAATCATCCTCCCCGTATTTGTGGGCAAGTTGTAAAAAATCCATATCACCACCTTTATGACTGTATTACATTTACCTGGGATTCCATATCGTACACTCCCACGGTATTTTTATTAGAAATCACCGTAATAAACGTTACATCATACAGCCTGTGGTATACCACATGGCCGCCGTTTTCATATCCGGTGCAGCTCATACTCAGAAGATACTCTCCCCCCTGGAGGGTCATCCTTTGCCGGAATGTCACCTCCGCCGTGTCCCCGGCCTTCACCCTGTGCACCGGAGCCCCCTCAAAAAGGGTATTGGTGCCGGTAAGCTCCGTTCCCTTCTTATCCTTAATGGTAAAGGTGAAAATAGGAGAGGCAAGGTCTGCAAAAAAGCGGATTTTTTCTTTAATGGTAAATTCCTCTCCCTTCAGCAAAAGATTGCTCAGCTCCCCCTTGGCATCATACATGCCAAAGTCAAAAATGGCGGCCCGTCCATCCCCATACTCCTTGCAGGCGGGATTAAGCCCCATCTTTTCCTTCATCAGCCCTTCCTCCTGCCCCGGAAGAGAGGAGGAACCGGAATCCGGTAAGGGATCCTGTTCTCCCGCCAGCTCCCGCTCCAGATCCTCCATGCGGTTTGCCAGAATCTTTTTGTACAGATCCACCATATCCCCCGGAGCTCCCTGGGCCAGAAACTGCCCTTTATTTAATAAAATCACCTTGTCGCAATACTTGATAATGCTGCCCATATCATGGGTAACCATAAGAATGGTGGTGCCGTTTTTTCGAATCTCCTCCATACGCCGGTAGCACTTGGCCTGAAAAAACACATCCCCCACAGAAAGGGCCTCATCCACAATGAGAATTTCCGGCTCCACATTGATGGCCAGGGCAAAGGCCAGACGTACAAACATGCCGGAGGAATAGGTTTTCACCGGCTGATACACAAAATCTCCAATGTCTGCAAATTCCAAAATCTCCGGCAGCTTGCCTTCCATCTGCTCTCTGGAAAAGCCCATCATGGTACCGTTCATATAGATGTTC
>CALISX010000451.1 GCA_938041725.1 uncultured Lachnoanaerobaculum sp. | reverse complement strand
AATCACACTGACATGAATGGATTTTGCCAATGCACGCATGGATGGAATCCCATCTCCGGCCTGCAGTTTCCCCCCCATGATCATAGCCTTGATCTGTGTTGTGATTTGCTCATAGATCGGTTTGTTGACATTATTGCTGATAACAATATCCATACCCCGCCGTCCTATCCTCAAGTGTACTTATTGTACAAGTACATTATAACAAAAAGGGATCCTGCTGACAATACATAAAAAACTGTCCTCCTAAAGGATTTCCTCTTTTTCTTTCGGGAATCTTCCTTGCCTGTGATACAAAAAATATGATACTATCACTAAGGTACTACTCTGCCTGTATGTCAGAATACATAGGGCTGCTCTTAGCGGCAGCCCAAACGACTGGGGAGGCCCCTGGGGCATCCCTGAAAATCTATAAGAGGTAACCCATGAACCAGTCCTTTCCACTTTGGGTGAAAGTCCCTCTTACCAGGGGGGATATTTCCCGTTTAAATATTACCAATCCCCAGGCCTCTCTCCAAAGGGGCGATCTTTTAAAACTAAATCTGGGAATTTTAAAAAATCCCCGGCCGGCTCCTTCGGCTGCCATCAGCCATCCCTCTGCTCCCCAACCTGCAGCTCCTGCACCGGCACCAATCTCCAAAAGATCCCTTCCTGGGCTTTTACATCCCATCAGAAAGGGGCAAAAGATTTCTCTTTCCTCCGGTCCCCTTCGAAACATAAGGGCCAAGGTGGGATGGAATGTAAAACGTCCCGAGGTGGATATTAATGTATCCGCTTTTTTACTGGATGAAAAAGGCATGGTGCCCGGGGATGAATGGTTTGTATTCTACGGCCAAACCGCCAGTCCGGATGGCAAGGCGGTCTTCCGGGAATGCTCCGGCAATGCAGAGCGGGAGGAGTTTTTGATTTCTTTGGAGGGCTTAAATCCCCGTGTAAAGAAAATTGTTTTTGTACTTACCATTTATGAAGCCTTTGCAAAAAAACTGAATTTCAGCATGGTGGAGGATGCCTATATCCGGATCCTGAATAATGAAAACGGAGAGGAACTGGCAAGCTTTGCCATGACTGACTACTATCCCAATGTTATTTCCATGATGATTGGAGAGGTTTATCAGCATAACAATATATGGAAATTTACCGCCGTGGGCAATGGGGTGGCAAAGGATTTGCAGGGACTTTGTGAACTATATGGAGTCCAAACAGAATAAAGGAGAACTATGTTAACATTTGAAACCGTCAATGAGCTTTCCCTGCGGGTAACCTGCCGTGGCAATGATGTATTGTATACCAGAACCGGCGCTTTTATTGCCGGCGAAAACGACGGACCCAAAAACTACCGCTTTGAAAAACTGCTTTTAGGCCCCCAGCAGGGACTGGCCGCTGCGGCTCTGGGGTCTTTGGTGCGCCGGGTTACAGGGGAAAACATTCCCTTAACCAAGGTGATGATGAACGGAGATTCCACCACCTATTATGCCAGCTTCGGAAGACATGTGATTATTTACAAGCTGGCCATGGGAGAGGTGGTTTCTGTAGAATCAGAAAACCTCCTGGCCTTTAGCGGAGATTGTAATTACAGTGTACGCTTTATCGGTGTGGGCATTTTTTCCCAGAAGGGGCTGGCCACCACCACCCTCACCGGCAAGGGGCCGGATGCCTATGTGGCGGTGCTGTCCGATGGCAATCCCATTGTACTAAGCAATGTGGAGAATGGAAGAACCCTGTCCATTGACCCGGATGCAGTGATCTGCTGGTTTGCCCAAAATGGTGTGGGAGATCCCCATATTAAAACAGACCTTTCCTGGAAAAACTTTATTGGCCAGGCCTCTGGAGAATCCTATGCCTTTGAATGGGCTGGCTCCAACCCGGTTTCTGTGATTGTCCAGCCCAGTGAACGAAAGGGCGGGATTTCTGTAGGAGTGGATTAAGAAAAATACTTCTGCACTAAAAAATCGGAGCGGAAAACCGCTCCGAAAACTCTTGAATTTTCCTTACGCAATCTGGACATAGACACGAATTGTCACACCTCTTGAACAGTACAGGGAATAAGTCACACCCGCCGTTATCGGTTCAATTGTTTGATTTGAGGGCATAAGGCGAACATTTGTAAATGTAGGCGAATTAAACTTCCTGGTAGTGCCTAGGGAACCATGCCTGGAAAAATATTGTCACTAAAGCATAGCAAAAATATTTGACATTCAGCCTCTCCTTCGAGAAAGAATAACCATCGCCCTGTTATAATCAACCTCTTTTACAAAGATTCGATATAAATTCTTTGTATTCCCAAACCTACTCAATATCCCATCCCCTCTTACTGGATTTTGAGAGATTCTTACATTATTATCCAATATATCCGTTTTTAATTGTATGTTATTTTCATATAACAGCTGCTTAATTGTATAAAACTCTCCCATTTCCCAAGTGCTGTATATTTCTTTCCATGTACTAAAAAACATAAGACATTTACCTTGAATTTTCTTTTCGTTTCCGGCTATTCAAATTTCTATGATTTGCTTATCTGCAACCTGATTTTCTCGAAGATGTTCCGCCATCAGTTTTATCAGGCTGGATTTTCCACAGCGCCGGATTCCGGTGATGACCTTAATCATTTCTGTATCCTGAAATGCAATCATCCGCTCCAGATACAAATCTCTTTTCTTTAATGTCCTGTTCACCATCGTGAAATACCGCCTTTCTGCCTATTACGATAACACAAAAAATATATAAATAAAAGTTTGTAAACTTAGATTTACAAATTTTTAAAAAATATATCTTTATTAAGTCTACCTTTGTATTCGCAGCATCCTAACCACATAATTTTTTCAAATTCTTCAGGATCTCCTCGGAAAAAATCCTCTCCTCTCCAATGATCTGTATCCTCTCCCTTGCTTCCATTCCCATGCCCTCTCTTCCAAAGCCCTGATGGGCTGCCAAAAGCATGGAAGCATCAAAGGCAGAGTCCCCTGCAGCAAGGCAAAAAACCTCCTGCCCCCTTTGTTCCCACAGGCGTTTCATACGCAAAAGGGCCTGCCCCTTAGACAAAGCCAAAGGAAGCACATACAGCTTTTCCCCCTGGCAGCGCACCTCTGCCAGGTTGGCATCCAATCTCCGCTGTAATTCCTCTGCCACTGCCTTTGGCTCTTTACACTTGGTAAAAATAAATAACTCTTCAATCAAGCGGCATTCAAAATAGCGCCTGGAATCCTTTTCCAAAAAAGACAGGGCAGCCTGCAGCTCTCCCCGGGCCTGTTCCACTAATTTCCTGCTTTCCAGCCGCCAGTCCTCCTCCACTTTCCCATGGGAGAGCAAAACCCCCCCATTGCAGACCAGCGCCTGGGGAAAGGAAATCCCCAGATCCAACCTCTCATATTGCTCTTTGGTCCTGGTGGTCAGGGGAATGATGGGAATTTGCCTGGAAAGCTCCTGCAGCATTTTATGGGAAGAGCGGGTCATAAAGCTGATTTCCCGCCCCTCATAGCGCTCCACCGGCACCTCCCTTGGAACCTGGGTATTCTTATAGGAATAAATCAGGGTATTATCTAAATCTGTAAAAAAAAGTTTCATATTGCCCTTTCCATCTGCTGCCCTTACTATAGTAAGGGACAAAAAAATTTTATTTTGTCCTCTGCTGTAAACCACCCTTGCTTTAGAGCCTGCTATGGCTGCACCCATTGATCGGAGAAAACCCATGAACAATTCCCTGGCTAAAAACCATTCCCTGGCATCCCTTTTTGCCTTCGCCCTGCCCAGCATGGTGGTTATGATATTTTTATCCCTGTATACCATTGTAGATGGAATATTTATTTCCCGCTTTGTCAGCACCACTGCTCTTTCCGCCACCAATATTGTCTACCCCATTATTAGCCTGGAGCTGGGCATTTCCATTATGATCGGTACAGGAGGCAGTGCCATTATTTCCAAACAAATGGGAGAGGGGAAGGAAGCCCTGGCCAAGTCTACCTTTACCGCTTTGGTGATTTTGGAATTTTCCATTGGGGTTGTTTTGGCCATCCTGGGAAATCTTTTCTTAGACCCGTTGGTGTTGGCTTTAGGAGCCACCGAAGCCCAGTTCCAGCTATGCAAGGATTATTCCTCCCTTTTGCTGGCCTTTGCCCCCTGTTTCTTTTTACAAACCGGATTCCAGCTGCTGTTTGTCACCGCTGGCCGGCCAGGGCTGGGGCTGGTGGTCACTGTCATTGCCGGTATTTTAAATATGGTCTTGGACTATGTGTTTATGGTGCCCTTTGGTATAGGGATTACCGGAGCCGCTCTGGCCACTGTGATCGGCTACAGCTTTTCCGCCATTGTGGGGGTAATACACTTTAGCTTTTTTCGAAAAAAAAGCCTTTTAAATTTTGTAAAGCCCCACATCAACCGCCATGATCTGCTCCACACCCTCTCCAACGGTTCCTCAGAAATGGTTGCAAATCTGTCCACTGCAGTCACCACCTATCTGCTGAACCTGGTGTTTTTGGATTTTTTTAAGGAGGACGGAGTGGCAGCCATCACCATTGCCCTGTATTTCCAGTTTGTTTTTACCTCCCTGTTTATTGGATTTTCCACAGGAGTGGCCCCCATTGTGGGTTATAAATACGGAGAAAAAAATGCCCCACAGCTGCACAAACTGCTTCAAAACAGCCTGGTGATCATCGGCAGCTGCACCCTTTTGATGTACATCCTTTCTTTGGCTGCCATCCGCCTGGTCCTATCGGTATTTACTCCGGCCCATAGCCTGGTATATGACATTGCACTAAGGGGCTTTCCCCTGTTTTCTTTGTCTTTTTTGCTGATGCCTGTCAATATCTTTGCCTCCGCCTGGTTTACCGCCCTCAGCAATGGAAAAATCTCCGCCCTTTTGTCCTTTGCCAGAACCTTTTTATTTTTGGTAGGAAGCATTCTCCTTCTGCCCCGGTTCTTCCATGTCCCCGGGGCCTGGGCCGCTATTTCTGTGGCAGAGACCGCCGGCATCATCCTCTCCCTGTACTGTTTAAGAAAGTATAAAAGCCATTACCAATATTAACCAATATACAAAAAGGCTAAGCAGAAATTGCGCTTAGCCTTTGATATTCATATGCAGGAACCATCTGCCGTCTTATACACCGCTTCCTTTTCCTGAGCTTTGCACCCATCCCAGGAATGGTAAAGCCCGCAACCAGTCCCAGGACTGTTATTGATGCTTATAGGTTCCCATAACAATCTTTCGAATCAAATCCACAGGAATCATGGTAACAGCCAGCAGGGCTGCAGCAATCCATCCCTGGATACCAAAGGGAACACAGGCAAACATTCTTCCGATCCACTGGAAAGGAGCCAGGGGAATCAAAGCAGAATTCACAATGGCTGCCTGTACCAAAATAATAATCAAAAATACCCTCAAAAATCCGGTATTCTGATCAAAACCTTTAAAGATACCAAAGCCGTCATCCCGCACATTAAAGCCATTGCACAGGGCACTGACAATAAAGAGCACAAAATATCCTGTATAATGCTGTTCCTCATTCTCAAATAATGAGATAAAGAAGGGATTCTTAAAGTATACAAAGGTCATAATGGTAAGCCATCCTGCCATAATCAAAATCTGCTCCATCATGGCCCGGCTCACAATATGCTCGTCCCTTCTCCTGGGCTTTTCCTCCATATATTTCTCCAGGGCAGGTTCATTTCCCAACATAATGGCACCCAAACTGTCCATAACCAGATTGATAAACAGCAAATGGGTAATCTTCAAAGGCTCATCCACCCCAAAGAAGGGGGAAATGGCACTGATCACTACCGCAGCCACATTGATTACCAGCTGGAATTTACAGAATTTTAAAATATTATGGTAAATGGTTCGGCCATACAAAATAGCATCCTTAATGGATTTGAAATTGTCATCCAAAATAACAATTTCTCCCGCCTCCTTGGCCGCCTCTGTGCCGCTTCCCATGGCAAAGCCCACATCTGCTCTTTTCAAGGCAGGGGAGTCATTGACACCGTCTCCTGTCATGCCCACCACCAGGTTCATTTCCTGGCACAGTCGTACCATACGGGATTTATCCGTAGGCAGGGCTCTGGCAATCACCCGGATCTGGGGAATGATCTTTTTTACCTCCTCATCACTCATTTCATTGAGCTGGGCGGAGGAAATGGCCCTGTCAGAGGAAGCAGTCATAAGCCCTGCATCCTTGGCAATGGCAATGGCGGTTTCCAGCCGGTCTCCCGTAATCATTACCACCTGGATCCCTGCCTTTTTCACCTCGGCTATGGCCTCCTTGGCCTCGGCCCGAACATCGTCCCGGATACCCACCAGACCGATAATTACCACATCCTCATTGATGGCATCCTGTACCAGAGGCTTTTCGGAATAACCAAAGGCCAGCATTCTCATGGCCTTGGCGGAAAGCTCGTCCATTTTCCGATCCAGCAGAGCCCGATCCAGGGGTTTGATTTCTCCATTTTCATCCAAATACTGCTTTGCCTTTGCCAAAAGCCGCTCCGGCGCTCCCTTGTAAAAGGTCTTTCCCATGCTGTCGATTCTGGCCTGGCTGAACTTATTGGAAGAGTTGAAGCTTTGGTAGGCGCTTACCTTCATATCCTGGGAATTTTCCAAAAGATGGAAGGTCTCCTCCCCGATGAACTTCATCATGGCCTGATCTGTGGCATTGCCCCCAATGACCCGGTGGGAAGCATCAAACATGGACTGGGTATTTTTACCAATGGCTGCATCCACCAGTCCCTTTACCTTGCTGTGTTTGCTTAGACCTTCCAGGGGAATGGAATCCCCATTTCCTAAAAAGAAATCCACCACCTCCAGGCGGCCCTTGGTGATGGTTCCTGTTTTATCACTGAATAAAATATTTAAAGAGCCTGCAGTTTCAATACCAATGGCCTTGCGCACCAGCACATTGTGATCCAGCATTCTGCTGGTATTTTGCATCAATACCAAAGAGATCATAAGAGGCAGTCCCTCCGGCACAGCACAAACCACAATCACAATGGACAGGGAAAGGGCCTTTAATACATCGCTTAAAATATGTTCCCAGCCCAGAGAAAAATACGCACCAAATCCTCCGGCGCTGAATATAAAATAGGCCAGATACAAAACGGTAATGGACACAGCCCCCACATAACCAAATACAGAGATCTGCTCAGAAAGCTTGGAGAGCTTTACCTTCAGAGGAGAATCCGGCTCTGATTCCTGCATTTCCTGGGCCATTTTTCCCATCATGGTCTTGATTCCCACCTTGCGCACATCCAGGATACCTTCTCCGTCAAAGATCATCGCTCCCCGAAACAGAGAATGGGCGTCCACAAAGGTATCTCCTGTAATCTCCTCCGGCAGGGGAAAATCCTCCGGGGCTGCCGTCTTTTTACATTCCTCCGCCTCTCCATTTAAGGCGGAATTGTCCACCCGAAGGGCCCCGTCAATCAAGATACCGTCAGCGGGAACCTTATCACCGGATTGTAAAAGCACCTTGTCTCCCACCACCACGTCGTCCACTTCAATCACTGTAACCACGCCGTTTCGGTATACCTTGCACTTATCCCTTTCCGTGCTGTCCTTCAGCTCCCGATACTTGGTATCGCTGGCCACACTGGTTTTGGCCGATACGATCCCCACCAGAATAATGGCAATCACAATACCGATGGGCTCGTAAATTTCCGCAAAACCAAATACAAACATCACCAGCATAATGACGGATATTCCCAGCAAAATGCGGATAATGGGATCGGAAAAGTTCTCCATAAAAGCCTCCCAGAAGGTGGTGGGCTTGGAGTCCGGGATCATATTCGGCCCGTATTGCTCCCGGGATTTTTCCACTTCCCGATCGTTCAGTCCGTTAAACTTCATAAAAATCTCCTCTTAGATTTATATAAGGGAGAACCTTTCGGTTCTCCCTCTCCATCCATATGGACAAAAACATCCTGTATTTTGGGGCAGCTCCTCCTGCCCCAAATCAGTATATCATTCATACACCATTTCCCCCAAAAAGTCAAATCCTTTCTGGAAGAAGAGCCTTTGGTATAAAAGAAACGATACTCTCCCTAAAAAACCCATGCCGGAGATCCGGCATCAGCATATCTAGAGATACCTTCGAATAAGCTGTCCCAAATCCGGGTCTGTTGTGCCCTGGCCTATGGCACTGAATTTCCACTCTCCATTATGGCGATAGATCTCTCCGAAAATCATGGCGGTCATACCGGAATAATTTTCTGTAAGATTATACTTGAGCAGTTCCTGACCATTGCGCTCATCCACCAGGCGGATAAAGGCATTTTGAATCATGCCAAAATGCTGGTTTCTTTTCTGGGCCTGATAAATATTTACCACCATTACAATCCGGTCATACTGGGGCGGCATATGGGCCAGATCAATCACAATCTGTTCATCATCCCCTTCTCCTGCTCCGGTTAAATTATCCCCCATATGGGTAACCATACCGGAAGGATGCCGAAGATTTCCATAATAAACCAGATCCTCCTTGGCCCTTAACTTTCCCTCCGACAGTACAACGGCAGAGGCATCGCAGTCAATGGCCGACCCCTGGGAAGAGCCGCTTCCAAAAAGGCTGCCCAAAAAACCGCCCTTTTTCGCCGGTTCCTGGCTTACCTCATCCCAGCCCAGTCCCACCACTACCCGGGAAAGACCTGCATGGTCCTTGGTTAGACTGACCTTCTGCCCCTTTTGCAAACTGATTGACATATTTCCTCCTAGGCCACCTGGATGCCATAATGGCCGCAAAGAGCTGCCAAACCGCCCTGGAAGCCGCTGCCAATGGCATTAAACTTCCATTCCCCATTGTTTCTGTAAAGCTCTGCCACCACCACGGCGGTTTCAATGGAGAAGTCCTCTCCCAGATCATACTTGATCAGCTCAGTGCCATTGCTGCCGTCCAATACACGGATATAGGCATTGGATACCTGGCCGAAGTTCTGATGTCTGGCATCCGCCTCATAAATGGTTACAGTAAAGGCGATTTTTGCAATATCTGCAGGAACAGCTGTAAGATCAATGGTAATCTGCTCATCATCTCCCTCACCGGATCCGGTTAAGTTGTCCCCCATATGCTTTACAGCACCGCTGGGATGCTCTAAATTGCCGTAAAAAATAAACTCCTTTTCACTGGGGCAGGCTCCGTTTTCCCCCACCATGAAGGCCGCGGCATCCAGGTCAAAATCGGCTCCTGTATCAAATGCATTCACATCCCAGCCAAGACCGATTACCACACTTTTCAATCCCGGATTTCCCTTGGTCAAATCTACTTTTTGTCCCTTGGATAAACTAATTGGCATAATAAACCTCCTCTATATATGCAACCTTATGCTTTGCCTGGCAGACAGCCGGACAAAACTGTATTGCTATTATAACACATAGGGCCTTCCCTCTGTATCATAAAGTTTGAAATTTTTCCGAAAAAATCCCGAAGTTTTCTATTCAGTCTGGTTCCTGGCCTGTACATGGAATTTATCATAAAATTCCTTTTTAATGGCATCCAGCCTCTTGGCATCATCCAGCCTTTTGGCCCTGGCATTTTCCTGAATCTGCTTGGTTTCGTCAATGCCCTGAACAATGGTTCTCCAGGTGGTTTCCAGGGTTTCGATTTTAATGGAGCTGCCAGAGGCCAGCTGGGCTGTCAGCTTGGACTGCTCCACTGTGTTCTGGGCATTTTTAATCAGCAGTTCATTGGTTTTCTTATCTAATTCCGACATGGCCTCTGCCTGAATCTTCTGGCGCTTTAGCATGATGGCCTGGGCCAGGGCCTGCTTAAACACCGGCAGGGTAATAATAAAGGCGGAATTGATCTTTCGGATCAGGTTCACATTGCTGAATTCCATGGTCTTAATCATGGGAATGGACTGAAGGGCAATATTTTCTGCAGTGCGCAGATCCTGGGTTCTTTGCTCCAGCATTAAAAGTGCATTGTTTAAATTCTGCACCTCAAACCGCAGGGTATTGTCCCCGGTTTCATCCAGCTCCTTTTGTTTTTGGGCAATATATTCCTGCAGCTCTCTGCAGCCCTGCTCCCCGGCCAGGATATACTTTACCAGCTCATGGTAATACCCCACATTGGCTTCAAACATGGTATCCAGCTTTTTGTTGGCTTGTTTGATCTCCGATTCGTACTGCTTGAGCTGCACATAGATCTTGTCCACCTCTCCGCCCATGGTTTGGTATTTTTCCAGAATCTTGTCCAGTTCCTTTCTGAGGTTTCCAAAGAACTTTCCAAAAAAACCCTTGTCCTCCCGAATCTCATCAATATCAAATTTCCCCATGATCTTTGCCAGGGTATTTAACATCACGCTGGAATCATCCAGCTGGGACATGCTCATGCTGTTTAAAACCACATCCGAGGCCTTGGAAATCTCTCCCGCCACCTCTCCTCCAAAGCTCACAATGCTGTTTAAGTCGTCCAATTCAATTTTGCTGACAATATCGTCCACTTCCTTGGAGTTTACCAATACCTCCCGCATCTGTGCCCCGTCAGCCACCACATCGTAATTTTGTACCACCTCCAGCTGGGTATTTTCCTGTACCTGCACTTCCTCCTGTGCCTGTGTTTTCTTAGTAAAATCTAAGCCCATATGTTCTTATCCTTTCCCAAAAAAAGAACCCCAAAAGGATTTTCTTTTTTTGTTCTCCTTAATTTGATTAAAATCCGGAATATTCAGATCATACTGATATTCCCCGATTTGATGCTCCTCTATCATTTTTTTTGTATAGTGGCGCTCTATAATAGAATATCCCGTGGGCACGAAAAAGACAATATCAAAGCCCACCAGATTTAAAAATGCTGTCAAAATAGCATCCTCCAGGGAAAGCACTGCATCTGTGGTATTGATCCACACCAGCTTGGGGTTTTTCTTGGTAAAATCAAACTTTTGCAAAAGCCGAAGCACTTCCTTTGGCAAAGCCAGCAAAACGGAAATAATGGTATATTCTGTGCCGTTTTCAAAGGTTCCTTTAATGATCCTGGACTCAATCAAAAGCCGAATCTTATCCAGAATAAAATCCTGGGCCTCCTCCCGCAGATAGCCGTATTGATACTCCCAATGGGCTTTAATCTGCTCCGGACGCCATTTTCCATTCCGATAAAACTCCGTTACAAAGGGCTTCATGGGATTGTTTTGATAGGCATCAAACAAGGGGCCGTTTTTTACCAGCAGATAATTGTCCCTCTCGGGAGAAAGGAGGGACTTAATATAGCTCCAATAGCCTGCCACTCCCTCCGGCCCTACCCCGGACACCTTGGCAAAAATCACCGGCATATTCACCACATTGGCTTCCACAGAGAAATTGGGACGAAAGCTTAGGGCTTCGCTCCAGTAAATCTTAATCTCCTCAAAGGTGGTGGAAAGAACCAGAGGCACTGCCTGCTTGTACTGCATATTCCGATAAAGGCCCGTATCCTGGTATAAAAGCCCGTCCATTTGTCTTTCCGCATGGTAAGCCATAGTTCCCAGGCGCACCATCCCCTCCTTGTCCGGGTATTCCGCCACAGCCATGGAGCATTCCCCATGCTGTTCATAGAGTAAATCATCCTTTAAAACGCTTGCATGCTGCAAATCCGGGTCAAAGATCAGCACATCCACAGGAAGCCGTCCCAGGAATTTTAAAAACATAGCCTCATTTTCATTTTGCACATTTCCAAAGAAAATGAACACAGAGAAGGAACCTCCCGGCTGCCAGGCATCCAAAAGCTCTTTTTTGTAGCGGTTAAGCCAGCAAAGCAAAATCACTGCCTTGTTTTCCATTCGGCGCAGATTGCTGTGGTCCTCCTCCAGGCAGATGTCCAAAAATACCTTGGTCACAATACGCCGCAGCTCTGAAGAGGCAAAGTTGATATTGGCCTTTAATCCCCCCAGCATCTGATCCAGGGTGTTATAGGGATTCCGCACAATCCTTTGGATCTCCTCATTGGCCGGCTGGGGAATCTGATGATTCACAATACAGGTCTTTCGTTTGTTTTCCTGGAAAAATAAAGTCAGTTTATACAGGTCGTTTTCATAGGTGGCTTCATCCTCCACCCCCTGCAGGCGGGCATAGAGATTGTAATAGAAATCCCCTCCCTTTCCCCGCTTTCCTGTTGCTTTTTTCACATCCTCCAGAATTTTCCCGCTAAGCCAGACATTGGTGGCCCCCTTCGTCCTTGGCGGCAGACCATAGATTTTTTTGGCTGCCAAATCCTGCTGCACCTGGTTTCTGATTTTTTTCAGGGAAAAATCCTGGGGAAAGGCACTTCCTTGTATCTCCAGGGGATGGCTCCAAAAATTCTCCGGATCCTCCCTTTGATAGACTCCGTCTCCCCCATATTCCAAAAGCAGCACATCGGCCCCGGTGCAGGAAAGAACATACAAAAGAGCCAGCTCATATTTCCCAGGGGTTCCCTCATACAAAATCTTTGGCAGAGCATCCCGGCCCAAAGCGTACACAACCCCCTCCATCCGGTAGTACAGCCAGCACATCAGCTTGATATAGGTGTTTTTGAGAATATTTTCGTTATTGCTGTTTCGCCGCAGGGCATTCATAGCCAGCTCCATGGCTCCGGCCATGTCCTCCCTTTGGGCATCCGTCAGCCTTGGCATCCACTTTTTCAAACCATAGGCATAAAAACTCCGCTCCAGGCGAAACTCCTGTCCCATGATTTCAAAGTAATAATTGAGCTGATGGGGCAGGGGATTGGCAATTCCCCCTTCAAAGATCATGCCGTTTTGCCCCGCTGCCTCAAAAAAGCGGCGAATCCCCTTTTCAATGTTTGCATTATATTGATAGATTCTATAAAAATATACGCCTCTGGGATTTCTTTTGCTTGCATCTATAAAGAAATCCTCCAGGGCATTGAGTTTTCTTTGTTCCAGCATATCCTTTCCTCTAAGAAATAAAGCCGCGGATAAAGGGTTGAATGGCATCATAGGGAACGGCCAGGTTAATGTTCTGCCCCCTGTCAAATCCCGCCGTAGAGATTCCGATCACCTCCCCCTGCATATTTAACACGGCTCCTCCAGAGGAGCCATGGGAAATGGGGGCAGTGAACTGAATCATATCCACATGGTCAATCACCCGGAAACCGGAGATAATCCCATCGGAGACAGAATTAAAGAGTCCCAAGGGGCTTCCAATGGCCACCACCTTCTGGCCCCGCACCGGCTTATTCGCCCCGGCATATACCCTAAGGGGAGAAAGCCTTCTGGCAATCCGAATCAGAGCCAGATCCAGCACCTGATTGTACTTTATCACCTCTGTGGTTTCATACACCTGATCATCATTCTCGATCCGAACCAAAAAGTGCTGGCCCCCTCGGATCACATGGTTGTTGGTGAGGATGTAGCCTGCCTCCCCCACCATAATCCCGGAACCTGTGGCCCCCACCTCTCCCCTTTCATCGGCAATGGCTACCATCACCACAGAAGCTGCCAAAAGAGCCAGCTCCTCGAAGGATTTCTCCCGGGACTGTACTCTGCTTTGGGAGGGCACAGCAACAGCACCCCTGGAAGAAGTGGAAGCAATAGGAGAGGGTGCAGAGGCCTTTAGAGCCCCTGGTTTTTGCCTTCTGGGAGGAATCTGCACCCTTACCAGACTCCCCTGGGAAGCCCCGGGCTGGGGCTGAAAAGACTGGGGAAGGGCAGTTGTCTGGGAAGGGACAGTGGGTGAATCTCCCCTTCTCTTCTTGTCCGGCCTTTTGGGAATCTGCACCACCACATTCCTTTGGGAAACAGGGGCTTCCCGCCGAGACGGCGGGCTTACTCCGGTCTGCTCCAAAAGGGCAGGATCGTAGGGGGGCAGGGGCTCTGGAGAATAAGGACCCATAGAAATATCTGCGCTTAACCGCAGATACCCAAAATCCAGGGGAACGTCCCCCCGGGTTTGCAGCAGCAGCACATCTGCCCCCAGCATGGTGAGAAAATAAAAAAACAGATATTCCTGATCCTTTTGCACATTTTCCCCGATGATTTTTAATATCATCCCGGGATGGTAGGTCCCCGGCAGCCTTTGCAACAGCTCATCCGTCCAATACAAAAGCTTCACAGCAAAATTTCGAAGAATGGAATCACTGGCGCCGGCCCGCAGGTTCCTGTAAATAGACAAAACACAGTCCAGAGCCTCTCCCAAAACCTTGGCCAGCTGGGCATTGTTCCTGCTGCAGGGCAGGGAAACCAAAGAAGGGGCGGTTTTCCAGGCCTCATAGGCCTGGATGTACACATCCCCTGACCGGGGGAGACTCAGAGAAGAGATCCGGGTATATAAAAGCTCCTTTCGGGCCATTTTTGTATTCAAACAGGCATCCACCGACCTTAGCTGGCTGCAAAGCTCCCGGGAATACCCCTTTAGCCGTACAAAACAAACCTGCTTTACGTCTCTTTGTATGGTTCCCCGGGCGTCTTGAAAGGCCGAGAGAGAAGAAATCAATAGTTCATTATGCCTGAATTCCATGTAGGCTCCTTTCCAGGGTTCGGGAAGACCTTGCCTGCAGACTCTGCTGCCTTCTCCCCAAATATGACATTAGTTTACCATAAAAAAGAAATTTTGTATTCCTTTTGCTTCTGTCATTCCCCGGAACTTTGTGCTATAGTAGGAGCGGTTCCGCTCTTTCCATTGGCGGCCTTTACATGGTGCCGCCCGGAACACTTACCATAAGGAACAGATAATATTATGAAAAATGCAAAAATATACTATTCTGTCGGAGGCCTGCTTTATACCCCAGGAAACAATACAGATATAGCACATGCGCTGCTTTCCCAAAAATTCCCTCTGCCCTATTCCCTGGCCTTTTGCCTGGAGGATACCGTTCCAGATCACCTGGTGGAACAGGCAGAGTCCACTCTTTTAAACACCCTGGGGCAAATCCATACTGCCCTGGAGCAAAGTCCCCTTCCACTGCCGCAGTTTTTTATCCGGGTGCGAAACGGTGAACAGATGAAATCCTTTCATCAAAGGGCAGGATCTCTGGCAAAGCTTCTCACCGGCTACATTGCCTCGAAATTTTCCATGGAAAATTGCAGGGGTTATTTAGAGACCCTGAATGCTATTAACACAGATCCAAAGCACCCTGTTTTTTTAATGCCCATTTATGAAAGCGCCTCTTTGATTGACCCCTCCCTCCGTATTCCCCTTTTGCTTTCCTTAAAGGAAGAACTGAAGGCTCTGGAACCCTTCATCCTGGGGCTTCGGGTGGGGGGGAATGACCTTTGCCATATCTTTGGCCTGCGCAGAAGGGCCACGGAAAATATTTATCAGATCCGACCTGTGGCAGATATTTTTACGGATCTGGTGTCGGTATACGGCAGGGACTATGTGATTTCCGGGCCGGTATGGGAGTATTTTGGAGGCCCCCATTGGCAGGAGGGCTTAGAAAAAGAAATGGCCCTTGACTCTCTGGCAGGATTTACAGGCAAAACCTTGATCCACCCCAACCAGCTCCCTGTATTCCAGGCCTGCAGTCAGGTAGACAAGGGGGATTACCTGGATGCCAAAGCGATTTTAAGCTGGGACCCCAAGGCTCCTTCCCTGGTTTCCGCTGATCCTTCCAAAACCCGCATGAATGAATATAAAACCCATTTTCACT
>CALISX010000450.1 GCA_938041725.1 uncultured Lachnoanaerobaculum sp. | reverse complement strand
GGCTCCGCGGGCGATCGGCGATCCGGCTCGAATCGGACGTAGCGGGAGGCGGGCCGACGTAGACTTCCTCACTATGCACGCTCCCCACCTTCTCCGCGGGCTCGGCGTCGCCGTCATCGTGTCAGCCGTCCTCGCCCTGAGCGCCTGCGGCATCAGCTACGACGTCACGATCCACGACGACGACACACTCGACCAGACGATCCTTATCTGGGACTCCGGAGGGGTGATGGGGAAGTCCGACTGCTCCGCGGAGGGAATGGGCGCCAGCGGCGCCACGGCCCCCGCCGGCGCGGACATCACCTACACCTTCACCGACCATAACGGGGATCCGGCCTGCCAGATAAGCGCACGGGGCATCCCCGTCTCGGAATTCAGCGGCTCGAACAATTCCATGTCTATCACGCACAATGATGGGAAGTTCGACGTCACAGTGCCGTTGGGCGACGCGAGCGCCAAAGCCCTCTACAACGACTCGGACTCCAGCTACTCGGTGACCTTCCCCGGAAAAGTCATCAAGGCCTCGGGCAACGCGACCATCGACGGCAACACGGTGACCTGGAACAACTACCTGGAGGAGAACGGAGACCTGCACGCGGTCGGGAAGGACTCTCCCGATCCGCCCTGGGCGTGGATCGGCGTCGGGATCATCGCCTTTTTGCTGCTTCTGGCCCTGTGCCTTGTGATGCTGGGAGTCTATTCCGTAAAATCCACAGGAGGCGGCCTGGAGATTAAAAGATCCAGGGAACAAGGATCCTCCAAAGGGGAAAAATCCAGAGAAAGGTCTGAACTTCCCCAGGAACCATGGGATATGGAAGATTTGGATGAAAGAGAATTAGAATCCTCTGCCAGACGGGGAGGAGAGAAGCACGCCCCCAGACATCGTTTGCGGGAGGAAGCTTACCCGGCTGCAAATCCGAAACATTCACCTGTGGAAGTACCTGCTCCAAAACCATCAGAGCCCTCTGAGGACGACGATTTTGAAACCTTTGATATTTAAAGATAATACATCCAATAGGGAATTGGACTGAATAAAAACAGGGATACTGCTGAAAGACTTGATAGATTCTCTTTCGGCTGTATTCCTGTACGTTTTCTCAGGTGCCGGATAAAGCCCAGGGGGCTGGCCCCCTTCCTTACCGGTACAATCTGGTATTTTCATATCTAGGCTCTGTGGTGATCTGCACTCCCAGTTTATGGAAGGTTTTTAAATCAATTTCTGAAAGCATGACAGAGGAATGGACCTGCAGTCCCTTTAACTTAGGGAGCTGTTCCATGGCCAGGGCGGCCCTTGGATCTGTGGCGGCGGAGATGGACAGAGCCACCAGAATTTCATCTGTATGGAGCCTGGGATTGTTTCCTCCCAAATACAAGGTTTTTAATCTTTGCACTGGTTCAATAACTGTGGGAGAAATGATTTTAATGCTGTCTTCAATACCTGCCAAGTGCTTTAGCGTGTTTAACAAAAGGGCAGAGGAAGCTCCCAAAAGTTCTGAGGTTTTCCCTGTCAGCAGTACCCCGTCCTCCAATTCTATGGCACAGGCCGGCAGTCCTGTAGTTTCCGCCTTGGTTAAAGCGGGAGATACCACCCTGCGGTTCTCCGGGGTGATCTTTGCCTGCTTCATTAAAAGCTCAATTTTATACACCTCCTCCACCTTGCTTTCCCCCTTTACCAGCCGGGAGAGGGTTTCATAGTACCTGCGAATGATTTCCTGCTTGCTGGCCTCCTGGCAGACTCCGTCCTCAATAATACAGTTTCCTGCCATATTCACCCCCATATCTGTGGGAGATTTATAGGGACATTCCCCGAAGATTCCCTCAAAGATCGCAAGAAGCACAGGATAGATCTCAATGTCCCGGTTGTAATTTACCGTGGTAACCCCATAGCTTTCCAAATGAAAGGGATCAATCATATTTACATCGTTTAAATCTGCTGTGGCCGCCTCATAGGCCAGGTTTACCGGATGCTTTAGAGGAAGATTCCAAATGGGAAAGGTTTCAAACTTGGCATAGCCGGCCTTTATGCCCCTTTTATTTTCATGGTACAGCTGAGAAAGGCAGGCGGCCATTTTTCCGCTGCCAGGACCTGGGGCTGTTACAATCACCAGGGGTTTTGTGGTTTCAATGTAATCGTTTTTTCCATATCCCTCTTCGCTGACAATCAGGTTGATATTACTGGGATAGCCGTCAATCAGGTATAAACGGTATACTTTAATTCCAAGACTTTCCAGCTTTGCCTTAAACTGATCTGCAGATTTTTGATTGGTATACTGGGTAATTACCACGCTGCCCACATACAGTCCCCTGTCCCGGAAAGACTGAATCAGGCGCAGCACATCCACATCATAGGTAATGCCCAAATCTCCTCGAACCTTGTTTTTTTCAATGTCCGGGGCAGAAATGGCTATGACAATTTCTGCCTGATCCTTTAGCTGTAAGAGCATTTTTAATTTAGAGTCCGGCTCAAAACCAGGAAGTACTCTGGAGGCATGATAATCATCAAACAGCTTTCCACCAAATTCCAGATACAGCTTGTCCCCAAATTTAGAAATCCGCTCCCGGATATGTTCCGATTGCATTTTCAAATATTTTTGATTATCAAATCCGATTTTCATACTTGTCTTCCCTTTCCATAGGCAGATATGATTTGCCAAGGAGCAAACCACCCCCAAAGATAAAAGGGGACTGCGCCGGGGTCATGCCCCTTTGCAACCGCCCTTGCAACAATTAATGGAGTATAGCACATTTAATTTCATCTTGCTATAATAGGAGAATAAAAAAACAGAGTTTAACCTGGAAAGGAAGAAAAATAGTATGAGAACAAGCCCTGCTGCAGGTGAAATTTATAAGCACTTTAAGGGAAAATTATACCAGATTCAATGTGTGGCCACCCATTCAGAAACCGGGGAAAGGCTGGTGATTTATCAGGCCATGTATGGCGGGTTCGGGTATTTTGCCAGACCATTGTCCATGTTTTTAAGTCTGGTGGATCATGAAAAATATCCGGATTGCAGGCAGAAATACCGTTTTGAACGGGTGGAGAAGGGAGAAATTTCCGAGCAGGAAGAAACTCCTTCCCGCTCTCTTTTAATGGAATTTTTGGAGGCAGATGATATTAAACAGCAAAGGGACATTCTTATAGGGAAACAGGATGAATTTACCCAGGTGGAATTGGATACCATATGTGAGATTCTAGGATTTTCCGGTATTAAAGGAAGTCTTTTTGAACAAATTCTGGCTTTGGATCAATTTTTAAGCACCAAGGCCCAGTATGAAGGACATAGATTAAGGGGAAAATAATGTGGCATTTGTAATTGAAGAGGAATTAAAAAAGCTTCCCGCCGCCCCAGGAGTATACTTGATGCATGACAGCAGGGACGAGATCATCTATGTGGGGAAGGCGGTTTCTTTAAAAAACCGGGTTCGCCAGTATTTTCAGTCCAGCAAGGATAAAAGCCCCAAGATCCGGCAGATGATTTCCAAGATTATGCGCTTTGAATACATCGTAACAGATTCGGAACTGGAGGCCCTTGTTTTAGAAAACAATTTAATCAAAGAAAACCGCCCCAGGTATAATACCATGCTGCGGGATGACAAAACCTATCCTTATATTAAGGTTTCCGTAAAGGAGGAGTATCCCAGACTGACCATGGTTCGGCAGGTGAAAAAGGACAGGGCCAGGTACTTTGGCCCCTTTTCCAGCGGCACAGCGGTGCGGGATACCATTGATCTTTTAAATAAAACCTATCACCTTAGATCCTGCAGCCGGACCCTTCCCAGGGATATGGGGCTGGAGCGCCCTTGTTTGGATTATTTTATCCATCAATGCGATGCCCCCTGTCAAAACTATATTTCCAAGGAGGCCTATCAAAAAAATGTAATGGAGGCTTTAAAATTTTTAAATGGAGATTTTGGCCCTATTTTGGGAAAAATCAAGGAAAATATGGAAGCAGCCGCTTCCCGGCTGGACTTTGAGGAGGCTGCCAGGTACCGGGACCAGCTAAACAGTCTGCAGCATGTGGCCCAAAAGCAAAAAATTACTTCAGAAAACCTGGAGGACCGGGATATCATTGCCCTGGCCAAGGATGAAAGGGATGGGGTGGTGCAGGTATTTTTTATTCGAGAGGGACGCATGGTGGGAAGGGAGCACCATTATATTCAGGCACAGATGGAGGATGAAAACCCTAAAATTTTGGAAAGCTTTATCAAACAGTTTTACGGCGGAACCCCTTTTTTGCCCAAGGAAATCATTACCCAGTATCCTCTGGAGGATGAAGCTTTGATAACTGCCTGGTTGTCGGAAAAAAAGGGGGCCAAGGTAAATATTGTGGTTCCCAAAAAGGGGGGAAAGGAAAAGCTGGTGGAGCTGGCCCAAAAAAATGCGGAGATGGTTCTTTCAAAGGACAGGGAAAAGCTTCAGCGCCAGGAGGCAAAAAGCATGGGGGCAATGAAGGAGATCGAAGCTCTTTTAGGACTCCAGGGCTTAAACCGAATGGAGGCCTATGATATTTCCAATATCTCCGGGGTGCAGTCGGTGGGATCCATGGTGGTATATGAACAGGGACTTCCTAAAAAAAGCGATTACAGGAAGTTTAAGATCCGCACAGTCATGGGGCCCAATGACTATGCTTCCATGAAGGAGGTGCTTACCAGGCGTTTTGTCCACAGCCAGGAGGAAAAGGATACCCGGTTTCAAAAGCTCCCCCAGCTGATTCTTATGGACGGGGGTAGGGGACAGGTAAATATCTGTTTACAGGTACTGGAGGAACTGAATTTGTCTATTCCGGTCTGCGGCATGGTAAAGGATGATAAGCACCGCACCCGAGGGCTGTATTTCCAAAACAGAGAAGTCCCCATGGATACCAGCTCCCAGGGATTTTTACTCATTACCAGGATCCAGGACGAGGCACACCGCTTTGCCATTGAGTATCACAGGAGCCTGCGCTCTAAGACCCAGGTGCGTTCTGTGCTGGATGATATAACAGGAATCGGTCCCAGGCGAAGAAGGGCATTAATGAAGCATTTTACCGATTTGGAAACTATGAAGGAGGCCGCAGTGGAGGAGCTGGCCAATGTGGAAAGCATGAACCGGCAGTCTGCCCAGGCGGTATATGATTTTTTTCATTCCCAGGCCCCCAAGGCCTCCAGTCTGTAATTCCTTTTTGGATAGAAGGGCTGTGGAGATTTAGGTTGATGACGGTGCCAGGCCCCTGCAGCTTTGGGACTGTCATCGCCCTTTTATTTAAGGAAAAAGAAAGGAAAAGTATGATTGTAACATTAAGCAGGTATATTAAGCAGTACAAAAAGTCCGCTCTGATCACCATTGTATTGACCATTGCAGAGGTAGTTTTAGAACTGCTGATCCCCTATATGATGTCCTTTATCATAGACCGGGGCGTTTCCAAGGGGGATTTATCCCAGGTGTTTAAATATGGTTTGTTTATGGTACTGCTGGCAGTTTTGGGGCTGTTTTGCGGTGTGGCAGCGGGATTTGCCTCGGCGGATGCTTCCGCAGGCTTTGCCAAAAATCTCCGGGAGGGAATGTTTCGAAACATACAGCGTTTTTCTTTTTCCAATATTGACAAGTTTTCCAGCGCTGGTTTGGTCACCAGGCTGACCACGGATATTACCAATGTGCAAAATGCCTTTCAAATGGTGCTTTGGCTTTTAATGTGGGCACCGGCCACTTTGATTTTTGCCATGATTATGACCATATCCATTTCTCCCAGACTGTCTTTGATTTTTTTTGCAGCCATTCTGTTTTTGGGGGGGATTTTGGTGGCGGTGATGATCATTGCCATGAAGGATTTCACCT
>CALISX010000449.1 GCA_938041725.1 uncultured Lachnoanaerobaculum sp. | reverse complement strand
GCCTCGCAGCGGAGTGCTGCGGGGACTTATACACATGGATGTGTGCAGCAGGCATGCTCACATACATGCCCCCGCCCTACTGGAAGTCCTCTGCAATCCCCTGCCAAACTGCCTGGGGACTATGTCTTTTAAGAATATACTCCGTAGCCCGGGTATGGAGCTGCAGAAGCCTGTCCCCGTCAAAATACAGCTGGGAAACCATCCGGATAAAATCCTTTGGGGTATCTGCGATCTTCATACATTGCTCTGCTCCCTCTATGCCCTCGGCTCCCACAGAGGTGGTGACCACCGGCAATCCCTCATGGAGGGCCTCAATGACCTTCCCCTTGACACCGGCTCCATAACGCAGG
This sequence comes from uncultured Lachnoanaerobaculum sp., assembly GCA_938041725.1. Taxonomy (GTDB): domain Bacteria; phylum Bacillota; class Clostridia; order Lachnospirales; family Lachnospiraceae; genus Lachnoanaerobaculum. The sequence goes on along the minus strand of CALISX010000449.1, from coordinate 3,416 downwards.
GGAACCACCACCAGCTTCACCTGGCGGTATAAATCTGCCAGCTCCTCATCGCTGACAAAGCCCTTGAAAAAAATCCCCTTCTCCGGGTTATGGAGAGCCTGCATATCTTCTCCCCCATTGGAGCCCACAATATAAAATGGCGCCTGGATTTTTTCATAAATGGCATCCCACATATTTTCCAGGAAATAGATACAGGCATCTGCATTGGGGGGATGGGAAAAGCCTCCCACAAACAACACCCCTTCCCTTGCATCCGGCACATACTCCCTTTCTTTAAGATCTTCGTACACATAGGCGGTAATGGCCTTCACCGCCAGACTCTCATCCAAAGTATGGAGATAGTCCACCTCTATTTGGGAAGGATAATAGCTCATATCCACCTTTTGCATCAAAGTAAGCTCCATACTTTTCCAATATTCGCTTTCCCGCTTCTTTTCCACATCCCCGGTTAAATCATACTCCCTTCTTTCCCTGAGGAAATGCAGGTCATGGCCGTAGTATACCACCTTTAATCCGGTTCTTTCTTTAATAAAGTCCACATACTTGGTGGCAATATGAGGCCGGTTTAAATATACCAGGTGCAAATCCGGAGCATGGTCCTCAATCCAGCCCCAGATCTCCCCCTGCATACTCCGCCCGTACAGCACCTCCACCCCCAGTTCCTCCAAAGCCCCGGTATAGGGCGGCGTATCCAGGAAATTATCCGGCAGAAATTTCACCCCAAAGCCCTGGGAAAGCAAAAGCTTAATGTACTGGAAGGTGGTTTTGGAGCCTGCATCCTTGTCATAGGTGGGCACATAATGATCCACAAAAAGAACGATTTTTTTGCCCCGGCTTCTTTCCCTGGCCCGGAACAGATGCTTCTCCCCCTCGTTGGGATATTGTTTTTGCAGCTCTTCCTTCCACTTTTCCTTTAATTTAATGCTGTTTTCCACCTGGTAGCGCTTCAGTCCCGTACCGTTTACATCAGTACCATTGGAAACTCCCTCATAATGGGTCACCACGCTTTTAGGCTCATACACCACCCGCAGTCCCCTTTTGCGCACTTCAAAGGCCAGATCCGAGTCTTCGCAGTAGGCCGGGGCAAAGCGCTCATCAAAGCCCCCTATCTCCTGCCACAGGGACCGGGACAGCATAATAGAAGCCCCGGAAATATAATCCACATCCCGGGCATAATTGTATTCATGCTTATGGGGATCATCCAGTCTGCCATAGTTCCAGCCGCTGCCGTCCTGCCAGATGATGCCCCCGGCCTCCTGAAGCCTTCCGTCGGGATAGATCAGCTTGGAACCAACCATTCCCACAGCGGGATCCTGTTCCAGACGACTGACCAGGGGGGCCAGCCAGTTTTCACCCACAGTGGTATCATTGTTTAAAAATAAAATATACTTCCCCCGAGCCTTTGCTGCTGCCTGATTGCAGTTTTTTAAAAAACCCTGATTAACGGTATTCCGGCTGATAACAATGCCCTGGACAAATTTCTCCAGCTCCCTTGTGGCATCTGTGGACACATCGTCTGCAACAATCACCTCATAAGTGACCCCTTTGGTTTGCTTTAAAATGGACAAAAGACAGGCATAGGTATAGTGAATCTGGTTGTATACAGGAATGACAATGGACACCGCCGGAGCCTCTTCCTGGAGAAAATTCAGCCGCCCCTGTTCTTTATAGATGCTGCCGATTTTAAAATCCCCCTCTATCAGGTTTTTCCCCTCTTCGCTGGTTACCTGCTTAAAATAGCGGATGGGATGGGTTACCATAAAAATCCCGTATGCCAGCTTTTTTTGCCGAATGCTGTCCTTTGGAAAAAGTCTTTGAAAGAACCGGCCAATCCGCCTGCGCACTTTAAAGATCAAAGCCTCATGACGGTTTAAATACACCAAGGTTTTGGCCATCTCTCCGTTTTCCCGATGGAGATCCTCAATCATTATCTCCAGATTATGTACATGATTGTCCGTCAGCACCTTAATCTGATGCATTTTCCGGATGGCCATGTCCTTCTCCTTCACACTCTGGATTAAGACCTTGGATCTTTCCTTTAGGATCCGGTATTCCTTTCGCATGCTGTCAATCTGGGGACCCCTGAGAATGTCCACAAAATAATTGTCCAGATACACCTCCTGATAATCCCCATGTACCGCCTTTTGGAAAAATTCCTCGGTTTCCTGATAATAGGCCAACGCCTTCTGGTCAAACCCAAAAAGGGCCAGAAATTTCTCCAAACTGTCTATGCCATAGGCACTTTCCAGGGATGCCCTGGCCCCCTGGTAGAAATGGGCCAGCACCCGGCAGTAAATAAAGGTCTTCCGGTCTGTCCCCCCGGGCAAAAGAGCCCGGCAATCCGTCCATTCATAATCAATGGCATAGATCCCCCCCTTATTTACCAGGAAGTTGTCAAAGATCCCGTCAATATTCACCGGGTCCGGCCCCAGTATCTGCTTCAGACAGCGCCTGACCTCCTCTGTAAAGACGGAGCACTCTCCTTTCCCAATCCTGTTATGCAAATGGACACGAAGGCTTTCTCCCTGAATATATTCAAAACAGGCTCCTCCATCCATCTCTTTGGCCTTTACATAGTTTACTTCTGGGGCTGCCTGGGACAGCAGGCCGGGGGCTGCCAAAAGCCCTTGGATATGGGCCGCTCCCTCTTTGCGAAGAGGAGTTTTGAGCACATACTTTTGGTCCCGATCCTGCAGGATCTCTGTTTTAATCTGGTAACAGGGCCTTCTGGTACGATTGTATTTGGCATAAATTCTTTGGCTTCTGCCGGAAATAATCACATAGGAATTGGTATGGGCAGGAAATTCTCCCTCAAGAAGAGCAGTTTCCAGCAGAACATCGGGATCCACCGGTGCAAAGGGAGGATAGTCATGGGCATGAATCTGGTGCAGTTCCCCTTTTCGGGGCAGACAGGCATCGGAAAAAACCACCTCCGCCAGGCGGTAATCCGGAAAGGGATAATATACCTGGTAGGCATCCACCCCCACAGTCTCCAGCATTTTTTTGACCTGGGACAAAGACATTTTCACCCTGTCTCCCGGAGCGCCGCAGATATAATTCACCCCCAAAGGATTGTCAAAGGCCAGTACCAGCTTTCCCAAAGGATGCAGTTTTTCCATACAGGCAGGAAGCCTGGAAAAATATTCTGCTCCAAAGAGTGCTAAAAAATCAAAGCTTTCCGCCTTAAGGCGCTCCAAATCCCCTGCCAGTTTAACAGGATAGTTTTTAAACAACTCAAATAAAAAGGTGTTTTGCTCCGGATCCGGTTCAAACACCACCACCTGGGCCTGCCGCTTTAACAGCCACTGCACCAATCCCACAGTGGCCCCAAGGATCAGATACCGGTCCCCCGGCTTCCCCCCTGCCAGATCCAGGCAGCCCCCGGTCCAGTCTGAAAACATATACATATTTTTCAG
>CALISX010000448.1 GCA_938041725.1 uncultured Lachnoanaerobaculum sp. | reverse complement strand
ATGCCAGAATATCCGCTCATGGGAGCATGGCGGCTATTCTGGCGCCGTCCGGGGACTTATACACTAATAGTAACAAGGGAGGGTCTATGGAAAATAAAGAGAAAAAAATCATTGTAGCAGGGCATATTTCCTGTGATATTACTCCGTCCTTTTATCCAACCAGGGGAAAGAGCCTGGGGAGTCTTTTAAAGCCGGGAAAGCTTATCCATATCGGGAAAGCAGTGATTGCCAACGGGGGATGTGTGAACAATACGGGAATGGCCCTGCATAAGTTTGGGGCGGATGTAACCCTGATGGCAAAGATCGGAGCAGATGATTTTGGAAGAAATATCCGGGAGCGGTGTGAAATCCGGGGAGCCAAAACCAAACTGCTGGTGTCGAAGGATACCGCCAGCTCCTATACCATTGTAATGGCCCCTCCGGGATTTGACAGAACCTTCTTGCATTTTGCCGGAGCCAATGACGATTTTACACCGGATGATCTGGACTTTGCAGAAATTGCCAAGGCGGATTATTTTCATTTCGGATATCCTACAGTGATGAAGGGATTTTACCGGGAGGAGGGGAAGGCCTTGACAACGCTGTATCAGAGGATTAAGGAGCTGGGGCTTGTTACCAGTCTGGATGTGGCGGGAATTGATCCGGATACGGAACCGGGCCAAGTCAACTGGCCGGAGATATTAAAAAGGACTTTGCCCTATGTGGATATTTTTGTTCCCAGTTTTGAGGAACTTTTATGTATGCTGAACCGCCCGGCCTACGAAAAAAAGCTGGCAGAAGCAGGGGAAGAGGATATGTGCATGAATCTCTCTCTTTCCAAGGATATTCTGCCCCTGGCCAAGATCACCATGGAACTGGGGTGCAGGATACTGCTTTTAAAATGCGGAGCAGCGGGAATGTATTTACAGACGGCCCAGGACTTTCATGGAATCCTGGGGCTGGATGCTGCCTGGCAGGGAGTTTCCTGTTTTCAGAAAAGCTTTTGTCCTGATCGGATTGCCTCTGCCATCGGGGCTGGAGATACGGCCATCGGGGCCTTTTTGTATGGGGTAAGCCATGGCCTTTCCTGGAAGGAAAGCCTGGAAATTGCCGCCGCCACCGGGGCCAGCTGCATTACAGAATATGATACCTATTCCGGTCTGCTTTCCATACCGGAGTTGATGAAAAAAATAAAGGGCGGCTGGGAGCTGCAGGATTTTATAAAGGAGTAATATGTTACTAAGCTTAACAAGAATTTTAGAGTTGGCCCAGTCCTTTATCAGGGATACGGGAGCAAATGCCCTGGCCTGCTCCTTTGGCACAGTCCATGGAAATATCTATTTCCACGACATTGCTCTGTGGGGCAGACAGTCCATGGCAGCGACCTATGAAGATGCCATGCGGATTTTCAAGAACCAATGACAAATGTCATTTCCCATGGTTACAAAAAACAGTTTATTCTGTCTCTTGTCATTGCTATGATGTAAGAAGCTTTATAAAGGATCTGCTGCAAGGCCAGGGAGGACCAGGGAGCAGATGTTTGAAAAGGAGGAATTATGAAAAAGAGATTGTTGGCTTTTGGTATGGCGTTGACCATGGTTGCTGCATTGACCGCCTGCGGATCCCAGGGAGGGGGAGGAAGCTCTGCTGCTGATTCATCTGCAGCCGGTGCCTCTTCCGCTGCAGGAGAAAGTGCAAAGGCAGGGGATGCCTCTGGTGGCAAGCATTATAAGTTTGGCTATACCTGTATGGACGGCACCAATCCCTTCTTTGTGACCATTCAGGATAAGATGAAGGAGCTGATTGAGGCCAGAGGCGATGAGCTGGTGATCACTGATCCCGGAAATGATGTTACCAAGCAGATTTCCCAGGTGGAGGATATGCTTTCCCAGAATCTGGACGGACTTTTCATGAACCCGGTGGATGCCCAGGGCATTATTCCCGCTTTGGACCAGGCCAAGGAGGCAGGGGTTCCCATGGTGGGCTTTGACACAGAGGTGGGAGATATGTCCTATTTGGTATCCTATACCGGCTCCGATAACTATAATGCAGGCAAGGTTGTGGGAGAGGATCTGGTGAAAAAGCTTCCCGATGGCGGAAAAATCATCATTTTGGATTCCCCCACCATGCAGTCTGTAGTGGACAGAACCAATGGATTTATGGATGCCATTAAGGATCATAATTTTGATGTGGTGGCCCAGCAGGATGCCAAGGGAAATTTACAGGTGGCCATGGGCATTGCAGAGGATCTGCTCCAGGCCAATCCCGATGTGGTAGCAATTTTCGGAGGCAATGACCCCACAGCTTTGGGTGCTTTAGCCGCTGCCAATGCCGCCGGCATTAAGGACTGCAAGATCTACGGCGTAGACGGTTCCCCGGATATTAAAAAGGAACTGGCTTCCGGTGATTCTTTGATTGAAGGAACCGGCGCCCAGTCTCCCGTATCCATTGCAGAAAAGGCAGTGGAAATTATGTATGATTATGTGGAGGGCAAGCAGGTAGAGGAAAAATATCCTGTGGAGACCTTCCTGATTACAGGGGAGAATGTAAAAGACTACGGAACAGA
>CALISX010000447.1 GCA_938041725.1 uncultured Lachnoanaerobaculum sp. | reverse complement strand
GTGCATGCAAGCATGCCCATCTACATTTCCGCCGTCCGGGGACTTATACACTTATAGAGTAAGGAGAAAAGAATGATAGACAGATTAAAGGAGCTGCGCCGGGAGGCGCTGGAAAAAATACATTCTGCCCAGGCCCAGGAGGCGCTGAATCAATTAAAGGTGGTCTATCTGGGGAAAAAGGGAGAGCTTACTGCCATGCTTAAGAGCATGAAGGACATGGCACCCCAGGAGAGGGCGGAATTTGGAAAGGTGGTGAATGAGGCCAGGGAAAGCATTGAGGAAGCCATCCATTCTGTGGGAAGGAAACTTTCAGACCTGGCTTTGGAGGCAAGACTGGAAGCCGAAAAAATAGATGTAACCCTGCCTGCCAAAAAACGGGAATTCGGCCACAGCCATCCCAATACCATAGCCCTCCATGAGGTGGAAAAAATCTTTGTGGGCATGGGGTATGAGGTAGTGGAGGGACCGGAGATTGAGTATGACGAGTATAATTTTACCAAGCTCAATATCCCTGCGGATCATCCGGCCAAGGATGAGCAGGATACCTTTTATATCACAAAGGATATTGTGCTGCGTACCCAAACCTCCCCGGTTCAGGCCAGAATCATGGAAACCGGAAAGCTTCCCATTAAGATGATCAGTCCGGGAAGAGTATACCGCTCCGACGAGGTGGATGCCACCCACTCCCCCACCTTCCACCAGATTGAGGGATTGATTGTGGATAAGGACATTACCTTTGCAGATTTAAAGGGCACCTTGGAGGTTTTTGCCCGAAAGCTGTTTGGGGAGGATACCAAAGTAAAATTCCGTCCCCACCATTTCCCCTTTACAGAACCCAGTGCGGAGATGGATGTGTCCTGTTTTAAATGTAAAGGGGCAGGATGCCGGTTTTGCAAGGGAAGCGGCTGGATTGAGATATTAGGCTGCGGCATGGTACACCCCAATGTGTTTGATATGTGCGGGGTGGATACGAAGGAATATACCGGCTTTGCCTTTGGCATCGGCTTAGAGCGCATTGCCTTGCTAAAATATGAGATTGACGATATGCGGCTGTTATACGAAAATGACATCCGTTTCTTAAAGCAGTTTTAAGGGGAGGAAAAATGGATACAGCATTATCATGGATAAAAGATTATGTGCCGGATTTGGAGGCAGGTCCTCAGGAGTACACCGATGCCATGACTCTTACGGGCACCAAGGTAGAGGGCTTTCGGGCTTTAGATAAAAATCTGGAAAAAATAGTTGCAGGGAAAATTCTCAGCACGGAAAAACACCCCGATGCAGACAAGCTTCTGGTGTGTCAGGTGGATGTGGGAGAGGAAACGCTCCAAATCGTCACCGGGGCAGACAATGTAAAGGCGGGAGATATGGTTCCCATTGTAAAGGACGGGGGAAGGGTGGCCGGCAGTCATGGATCCTTTCCGCCGGAGGGATTGGAAATTAAAAAGGGCAGGCTGCGGGGCGTGGAATCCTTTGGCATGATGTGCTCCATTGAGGAGCTGGGAGGGGATAAAAACGCCTTTCCTGATGCCCCGGAAAATGGCATTTATATCCTTCCCCCAGACACCAGACCCGGCAGTGATGTACCGGCTCTGCTGGGGCTTAGGGATGTGGTGTTTGAGTATGAAATCACCTCCAACCGGGTGGACTGCTACAGTGTGCTGGGCATTGCCAGAGAGGCGGCTGCCACCTTCCAAAAGCCGTTTTGTCCTCCGGCGGTGCCAAAAACCGGAAACGGGGAAAAGGCCCAGGACTATATTCGGGTAGAGGTGCGGGATCCGGATCTTTGCAAGCGATATGTGGCCCGGGTGGTGAAAAATATCCGTCTGGCTCCTTCTCCCGCCTGGATGCAGCAGCGGCTGCGGGCCAGCGGCATCCGCCCCATCAACAATATTGTGGATATCACCAATTTTGTGATGGAGGAATACGGGCAGCCCATGCATGCCTTTGACTATGACTTGATAGAAGGCCACACCATTATCGTGGAACGGGCCCGGGAGGGGGAGGTGTTCCAAACCCTGGACGGCCAGGAAAGAAAACTGGATCCGGATATTCTTATGATTAAGGATGCCAAAAAGGCAGTGGCCCTGGCAGGCATCATGGGGGGGGAAAACTCCAAAATCACCGATGATGTGAAAACCATGGTGTTTGAATGCGCCTCTTTTGAGGGCACCAATGTGCGGCTTTCCTCCAAAAGGCTGGGACTGCGCACCGATTCTTCTGGAAAATTCGAAAAGGGGCTGGATCCCAACAATGCCATGGCAGCCATGGACAGAGCCTGTGCTTTGATTGAGGAACTGGGAGCCGGAGAGGTTGTGGGAGGGGCAGTGGATGTGTATCCCAACCCAGTGGAGTCCTGGGCCGTGGCCTTTGATCCCGGGGAGATCAACCATCTTTTGGGGACGGATATTTCTAGGGAGGAGATGCTGTCTTACTTTGCGCCGCTGGAATTAAAGTATAACCCGGCCAGGGAGGAGATTTTAGTGCCCACCTTCCGTCAGGATATTCATACCATGGCGGATCTGGCAGAGGAGGCGGCCAGGTTCTTTGGTTATGACAAGATTCCCACTACTTTGCCAAAGAGTTCCTCCGGCATGGGAGGGGTCAGTGAAAAAATCATGGTGGAGGATCTGGCCAGGCAGACCGCCCAGTTTTTGGGATTTTCTGAGGCTATGAATTATTCCTTTGAAAGCCCCAAGGTATTTGACAAGCTTTTGCTGCCAAAGGAAGCCATGGAGAGAAGGGCCATTGCCATTTCCAATCCCCTGGGAGAGGATTTTTCCATGATGCGCACTTTGCCGGTTCATGGCATTTTACAGTCCCTGTCGGTGAATTTTAACCGGAGAAACAAGGGGGTTTGTCTTTA
>CALISX010000446.1 GCA_938041725.1 uncultured Lachnoanaerobaculum sp. | reverse complement strand
CCCAGTTCTCGTTTTGGAAGGAATAGGGCGTCTCAGATACTGTAATGGTATAGGGACGGCTTGGAGTATATTCATTGGCATCCGCAGCCCCGGCAAAATAGGAAAAGGGCTTGTATTCCTTTCCCTTTAAACGATCATCTAAGAATTGCTTTTCAAAGGGATTTAAAGGAGCCGGTCCCTTTAAAAAATCCAGCATGGCAAAGGTATTCTCTCGGCTTTTCTTATAGTTGCAAAGCACCAGCAGAGCCAAAGCCGCAGTCTTATAAGGAGAATCCAGCACCGCCTCCGGCAGGGCCTGCAGCTCCTCTACACTTGGGAATTTCATTAAACATAAAAGTTTCCATTAAAAACCTCCTTTTTACATCTCCATATAGTAAACCCCCATGCCGGCACCACCATAGATATAACTGCACAGCACTTCGCTGCCAAACAGCTCCCGTGCTGCTGACAGGTATTTTGTATAAATGCAAAAGCATGGTTTTCATTATAGCATATACAACTTTTTTTATACCATCCCTTATCTCAAGATTTTGAAGGATTTTTAGAAAGAATTTTAAGAAAAACGAAAAAATATGCTATAATAGGTGGAACTTGTAAACAATTGTATTCAGGAGGAAATTTTGGAAAGAGAGAGGCTTAAATCCCGTATTGGATTTATTTTAATTTCAGCCGGCTGCGCCATCGGCATTGGAAATGTTTGGAAGTTTCCCTATATGACAGGACAAAGCGGAGGAGGCGCCTTTGTACTGTTATATTTGGTTTTCCTGGTGATTCTGGGACTGCCCATTATGTCCATGGAGTTCGCCATTGGCCGGGCTGCCAGAAAAAGTCCCGTGCAGGCCTATCAGAAGCTGGAGCCAAGGGGCAGCAAATGGCATCTCCACGGCTATGTGGCCTTGGCAGGGAACTACCTGCTGATGATGTTTTATACCACCGTATCTGGTTGGATGCTCCATTATTTTTATCTCACTGCCACAGGGCAGTTTGCCGGGAAGGATACGGCACAGGTGGGAGAGGTGTTTACCAGCGTTTTGGCTAGTCCCCGTATTATGGCCTTTTGGATGGCAGTTGTGGTGGCTTTGGGTATGTTCATTGTTTCCAGAGGACTGCAGTCCGGCCTGGAAAGCATCACCAAAGTGATTATGGTGACTTTGCTCCTTGTAATGGTCCTTCTTGCTGTAAACAGCTTGTTTATGCCCGGTGCTAAGGAAGGGATTGCCTTCTATCTGGTACCAAACATGGAAAGGCTGCACCATACCGGTATCCTGAATGTGATCACCGGAGCCATGAACCAGGCTTTCTTTACTCTGAGCCTGGGTATTGGAGCCATGCTGATCTTTGGCAGCTACATCAGCAATGACCGCTCTCTTTTGGGAGAATCCGTTACCATTGTATTCCTGGACACCTTTGTAGCTTTGGTATCCGGTTTGATTATTTTTCCTGCTACCTTTACCTTTGGGGTGGATCAAACCTCTGGGCCTGGCCTGATTTTCATTACCTTGCCCAATATCTTTAACCAAATGCCTCTGGGCAGGCTTTGGGGAAGCCTTTTTTTCATCTTTATGAGCTTTGCCGCCTTCTCCACAGTTTTAGCAGTATTTGAAAACATTGTTTCCTGCGGCATGGATCTTACAAAAAAAAGCAGGAAACAGGTAAGTATGGTGAATCTGATTTTGATTTTCCTCCTGTCTCTGCCCTGTGTCCTGGGATTTAATGTATGGGCCTGGGAGTGGCTGAAGGTTTTTGGAGGAAGTATTTTGGATTTAGAGGATTTTTTAGTGAGCAATCTTTTGCTGCCCCTGGGATCCTTGATCTACCTTTTATTCTGTGTCAGCCGGTACGGCTGGGGATGGGACAATTACATCCGGGAGGAAAACAAGGGACAGGGCATGAAAGTGCAGCATTGGATGCGGGGATATCTGACCTATATACTGCCCTTCATTGTCCTTTTTATCTTCCTCTTTGGCCTGTATAGTAAATTTTTCTAAGACAACCAAGAGAAGGTATCTATTTCCTGTAAAGTTAAAGCGCACCCATAGCGCACAACTAAAAAAGGCTGGGCACTAAATTAGTGCGACAGCCCTTTTTTTCTAACCTCCTGGCTGGTGGAAATCCACCTCCATTATTTATAATTTACAATCTTTCCAAACTCCGGCTTTAAGCTGGCGCCTCCCACCAGTCCGCCGTCAATATCCGGCTGAGCAAAAAGCTCTGCTGCATTGCCTGCATTTACAGAGCCTCCGTACTGGATGCGGATGGCCTGGGCGGTATCTCCATCATAAATCTCTGCCACACAGTCACGAATGGCCTTGCAAACCTCCTGGGCCTGGGCAGTGGTGGCAGTCTTCCCTGTGCCAATGGCCCAAATGGGCTCATAGGCGATGACGATCCTGGCGACGTCCGCGGGACTCCAGCCCTTCAGGGCGGCACGGATCTGGTTGAGCACGAACTCGACGTGGGTGCCGGCCTTGCGGATCTCCAGGGCCTCACCGCAGCACAGGATCGGGGTCATGCCGGCGTCCAGCACCTTACGGGCCTTCGCACCCACGAGCTCGTCGGACTCGCCGTGGTACTCACGACGCTCGGAGTGTCCCATCACCGCATAGGTGCAGCCCAGCTTGGCGAGCATCGCGGTGGAGACCTCACCGGTGTATGCGCCGTTGTCATGCACCGAGACGTCCTGGGCGCCGTACGCGATGTCGAGCCCGTCGGCGTCGACGATCGTCTGGACGGTGCGGATGTCGGTGAAGGGGGGAATGACCAGGACCTCGCACTTGGCGTAGTCATGGTCGTCGTCCTTCAGGGCCATGGCCAGGCCCTGGACCAGGTGGTTGGCCTCGAGGTGGTCGAGGTTCATCTTCCAGT
>CALISX010000445.1 GCA_938041725.1 uncultured Lachnoanaerobaculum sp. | reverse complement strand
GGTCGGTATTTGTCCCATAGAGGACGGTTGCGCTGCTGTCAACGACCTGATAGGAAATGCCGTCACCTTCGATGGAATTCTTCAGCCCCATCTCATTTTCCTGGGACAGTAACCTTGTGTTTTCACCCCGCACATACTGATCGATGGACGGAATCTGCAGTTCATAATAGTTTGCCGGGTAAATGCCCCTGTTCTGTTCCATCAGATACAGGGCGGCGGCAAGGGACCATGTGATCAGCGTGGCCACGATGGATGCGACGGCGATCCATGTAACCGTCATACGGAAGCCGCCGACAAGAGATTGTTTTTTCATGCGCTCGCCACCTCCTATATGCGGTTCCATTTGTAGCCGATGCCCCATACCGTGGAAATATACTCCGTATCAGGGGATACCTCGGCAAACTTCTTCCGTATTTTTCGGATATGCTCCACAACGGTATAGGAGTCTCCTTCAGAGTTGTATCCCCATACTCTTTCGTAGATATGTTCCCTGGAAAAGACCTGACCGGCATGGAGCGCCAGAAGTTCAACGATGTCATACTCCCGTTTGGACAGGGGGATCGCTTCCCCGCTGATTTTTATGCTATGCTCCAGCAGGTCAATGCCGAGTTCATTGAAGTACAGCTTTGTGCGCTTCTTTTCAGCGTTGATGTATTGCGACCGCTGTTCCCTTCGGAGGTTCGCATCAATCCTTGCCAGAAGTTCCCTGAGCCCGAACGGTTTGGAGATATAATCGTCCCCGCCGAGTGTCAAAGCGCGGATTTTATCACTCTCCGCCTGCTTTGCGCTCAGGAACAGGATGGGGCATAACACCTCGTCACGGATTTTCCGGCAGACCTCAAATCCGTCCATCTCCGGCATCATAATATCAAGGACAATGAACTCCGGCTGCTTTTTCGCAAGGGCCACGCCGTCCACTCCGTTATATGCTGCCAAAACCTGATGGCCCCGCGCCTCAAGCTCGTCCTGCAGGAGCGTAACCAGCTCTTTTTCATCGTCAATAATCAGTATTCTACTCATTTTCACCTCAAATTTTTCATAAGGGGCCGCTTTGTTGTAATAGGAAGCCGTTTGGTGTGCCGCCCACGGTATCGTTTTGATCACGGGCAGAGCTTCCGCGTTTGGGTCGCTCTGCTTTGTCTGCAGGTTCTGAACGGCACAGCTGTTTAAAAGCAGGGTGCAGCAAAGTGTAAAAACCGCAACATACCCGAAAAAGTTCTTATTCATAATGCTTTCTCCCTTCCCATTTGTTAAACCAGATTACTCCGCCGACATAACAAGCGATCAGACAGATCAGGACGGCAGCCGTGCCAATGATAAGCTGCTGCAAAACAGCGCCCAATGATATTTCCGCCGGAGGCATATTCATTCCGGCAGTAAATCCCAAATAGGCTCCCGGCAGCTTTGCCAGCCGGGACGGCCACGCCCAGGGGATGAACATCCAGACTTTATCGCCAAGTACGGTTGTTCCAATGACAGCAGCCGTCACAAGGCCGCCCATGCCGATGCCGATAGACGCTCCCGTCCCCCAGGTAAAACTCAGCCACAAATGGAGCGCCATAAGCGGCAGCGTCCCAAAAAGTTCAAGGATCATTGCAAAGATGAACATGCCCCATCCGTTCACGGTTCCCGGAGAAGTGATACTCATCCCGATACAAAATACTATCAGGGCAATCACTGTACTGACCGTATTGCAGAGAAACAGCGTCCAAAACTTTCCGGCGTACAGGGATCTTCGGGGAATGCTTGTGCTGAAATATCCTGTGAAGTTACCGGCCAGTTCTTCTTCCTGGACGATAAACGCTGCGAGAATGCTGATGGCCAGTGGAACAACGAGCGCGGCCCACGCAATGTAGAATCCATGAAACACATAGATTTCTTCCAGGCCGCTTCGCATGGAAATATAGGCGACACTTGCCAGAGAAAACAGGACAGGAACCAGGAAGGTCAGCCAGCGTATCGCCGTCCGCTTTGTTTTGATCCATTCAGATGACAATACAGAAATCATTTCAACTCCCTCCTTTGAAACCACAATGCGGTAACTCCGGTCACTACAAAAAAGCCGACAACGGAAAGGATAATCCCGACAGGCAGGACCGAAGTGTCCAGTAGTGGATTGCCCGCATCCAGCATGACGCCATTGGGGTCTAATTGCAGGACGGGGCACATCATGCGCATCCCCCAACTCCACGGAACCACGAACCACCAGGATTTTTTAACGACAAACATTCCTATCGTCAACCCGGCAAAACCCACTCCCATGCTGGCAAACATGCCTTTCCACGTCGCAGCCCATAGCTGGATTGGGATGATCGCAAGGCACGAAAGCCACGCAAGGAAATCTGCGGTAAAGATCGTTTTCCACGGAATATCCCATTTCCCATCGGTGATCGTGATCAATCCGGAACAGATCGTCGCTACAAAGAGGACCAGCGTTGCGATGAAAGTAAAGATCACCATAGCGGTCACTTTGTTGACCCAAATCTGTCCGGGGGAATACGCATGTGTGCGTAAGCTGCGGTAATTTCCGGCCTTTCTTTCCTGCATATCGATCAGATATGCGAACAAGGCAATGCCAAGAGGCAGGAATACAACTGTCCAGATATTAAACACCATCGTATTCACGTGTTCCCAGCCTCGCACAACATCCTTTGGCATGAGCCAGATGCTGGGCATCGCCTGGAGGACAAAGAACAGAGGCAGCAGGATTACAAGTTTCTTTGTGAAGGTTCTTCTATATTTCAGCAGTTCAGACCGTAACCCATTCATCTGCGCGCGCCTCCTTTGATCACCTCCATGAAGAACGCCTCCAAATCCTCGTCCCGGTTTGGTGTCCCCTGGAACATCAGCTGTCCTTTATTGATG
>CALISX010000444.1 GCA_938041725.1 uncultured Lachnoanaerobaculum sp. | reverse complement strand
GGGTGCAGATGGCGGTTCGAATGGTGGCCTTTCCCTCTGCAATCAGGGTTTGGGCATTTCCCAGCCACACATCTGTCCCATGGGCCAGCCCTGCAATACGCACCAGATCAGACAGCCCCTGGGGCTTGGTATCCAGGAGCATCTGCATGGCAAAGTCTGTACCAAACTCCGGTACTCCCAGGGCCCCCAGGGGGCAGTCCAAAATATCCTTGGGTTCAACTCCCAAAGCCTGGGTGCTTTGGAAAAGACTCATGGTTTCCTTGGAGTCCAAGGGAATGTCCTTGACCGGGTCAATTCCTGTCAGATCCTGAAGCATCCGGATCATGGTGGGATCCTGGTGTCCCAAAATATCCAGCTTTAATAAATTATGGTCAATGGCATGGTAATCAAAGTGGGTGGTAATGGTTTTGGTGGTCATGTCGTTTGCAGGACGCTGCACTGGCGTAAAGGTAAAAATCTCCTCTCCATGGGGTAAAACAATAATGCCCCCGGGATGCTGTCCTGTGGTGCGGCGCACCCCCACACAGCCCTGGGTCAGCCGGTTGATCTCACATTTTCTTTTGCGCTGGCCGTGGTCATCAAAATAATGCTTCACATAGCCATAGGCAGTTTTTTCCGCCAGGGTTCCCACGGTGCCGGCCCGGAAGGTATGCCCCTCCCCAAACAGCACCTCGGTATATTCATGAGCCTGGGGCTGGTATTCTCCAGAAAAGTTCAAGTCAATATCCGGCTCCTTGTCTCCCTTAAATCCCAGAAAGGTTTCAAAGGGAATGTCATAGCCGTCCTTTTTCAGCCTTTTATGGCATTTGGGACAGACTTGGTCCGGCATATCACAGCCGGCCATACCGGTATAGGCCTTCACCTGGGGAGAATCAAAATCAGTATAAAAGCAATCGCAGTAATAATGGGGGGGCAGGGGATTGACCTCTGTAATCCCTGCGGTATAGGCAGCAAAGGAGGAACCTACAGAACCTCTGGAGCCTACCAGATATCCGTCTGCATTGCTTTTTTCCACCAGCTTTTTCGCAATAATGTACATTACTGCAAAGCCATTGCTGATAATGGAATGCAGCTCTTTTTTTAGACGGTTTTCCACAATGGCGGGAAGATTTGGCCCGTACTGGGTATGGGCCCTTTCATAGCAGGCCTTGGTCAGATCCTCCTCCGCATTTTCAATCACTGGAGGGCATTTGTCAGGGCGCACCGGAGAGATCCGCTCCACCATGTCTGCAATCCGCCGGGTATTGGTAATGACCACCTCTTTTGCCTTCTCTTCCCCCAAATAGTCAAATTCCTTCAGCATTTCCTCTGTGGTGCGCAAAAAAAGAGGGGGCTGCTTGTCTGCATCATCAAATCCCTTGCCATAGCAAATGATCTTTCGATAGATTTCATCCTCTGGATTTAAAAAATGTACATCGCAGGTGGCAGCCACGGGTTTATCATAGATTTCCCCCAGCTCCACGATCTTCCGGTTTATATTTTTCAAATCCTCCACAGAATGAATATTGCTTCTTTCATTTCCCACCAAAAACAGATTGTTGGCAATGGGCTGGATTTCCAGATAGTCATAAAAATCCACCAGTCTTTTGATTTCCTCCTGGGAAGACTCATTTAAAATGGCCTGGTAGACTTCTCCCTGTTCACAGGCGGAACCAATAATCAGCCCCTCCCGGTACTTTGCCAGAACGGATTTTGGAATCCGGGGTTTTTTATGGAAATAGGCAATATGGGACAGGGAAACCAGCTTATACAAATGGATCCGCCCAATATCATTTTTGGCCAGTAAAATCACATGGTTATACTTGGATTTTTTTACAATATCCCCATTGGTTTCCCCCAGCTTTGCCACCTGGGCCAGGGTAAAAGCCTTTTTGGCCTTCAGCATACGAATAAAGGCAATCCAAATGGCGGCGGTGGCCTCGGCATCATTCACCGCCCGGTGATGATTTTGCAGGGATACATTCAGGGCCTTGGCCACAGTATCCAGTTTGAACCGGTTTAGCTGGGGCAAAAGAAGCCGGGCCATGGCCACCGTATCAATAATGGAGGGGGCATAGTCCCTGCCGATTCTTTTGGCATTTTCCCGGATAAATCCCGTATCAAAGGAGGCGTTATGGGCCACCACCACGAAATCCCCGCACCAATCCAAAAATTCCGGAAGAATTTCCTCAATGAGGGGAGCGTCCATAACCATGGCGTCATTGATCCCTGTCAGTTCCTCAATATGGAAGGGGATGGGGATTTGGGGATTGACAAAGCTGGAAAACCGGTCAGTAATTTCTCCCTTTTCCACCTTTACTGCGCCGATTTCCGTGATTTTATCCTTTACAGCTGAAAACCCAGTGGTTTCAATATCAAACACAATGAAGCCATCCTCCAGGGTTTTGTCCTGGGGATTGGTCACCAGCTCCTTTAAATCATCCACCAGATACCCCTCCATACCATACAGGATCTTAGGGGGATTTTTTACATGTCCCGCTTCTGTAAAAGCCTGGACATTTCCATGGTCTGTAATGGCAATGGCATCCATGCCAAAGGCCTGGGCCTGGCGGATAATATCCGCTGCCCCGGAAACCCCGTCAAAATCGCTCATTTTGGTATGACAGTGCAGTTCCACCCGTTTTACAGGGGCATTGTCCTGGCGGATATTTTCCCGAAAGTCCTGACATTTTTTGATTCCCTTTACCGATCCTATAATCAGTTCCCCGTCAAAACGGTCAATGGTGGCCATACCGGAAATCTTTAAATAGCTTTCCTCCAGAGCCTGCTTTATTTCCTGCAGATGATCCTCCCGTACAAACATTTTTACGGTGATGGAATCGGTAAAATCTGTCAGGGAAAAAATAAACAAAGTGGACTCGCTGCGCTCCAGATATCTGGATTCCTGGGAAATCACCTTTCCACGGATCACAACCTCTCCCATATCCCCAATCAGCTCTGCCAAAGGAATAAAGCGATCCTCAAAATCCCTGCCGTAAAGCACATCGGGATTTTGAGTTTTTTTGCCATAGGAAATATTCTTCTGCCGAATTTCCGGCTTTTTAAAGGATTTCTTTTCCTCCCCTGGTTTCCCCTGGGCTTTTTTAGCAGTTTCCTCCCAGGGACTGACCCCGGCTGCAAGATAGTTTTCCTCTTTTTTTATTTCCGGTTTTTTAATACCTGGAAGGGGGGCCATTTCAATGGAAGGCTCTTTTTTCACCGCCTCCACAAAGCGGGGGCGCACCTCGCAGGGCAGACCGCAGCGCTCATGAAAGATTTTTTCCAAAATCCGAAGAAGATCCGGTAAAATGCCTTCGTTCAGGCTGTTTTTTTCCACCTCCAGATCCATAAACCCCTGGGTAAAGGCCACCCGAGCCTTATTCAACAGAGTAAAATGGGCGATTTTATAATTTTTTAATTCCAGTAAAATACTGCTTTTATAGGCTTGAAACAGGTTTTCCGGAGTATACTGTCCGGAGAGAATAAATTTTTCATAAATTTTAATTTGAATATTCTTTTTGGGAAACAGGGTCTTTTTGATGGCAGATTC
>CALISX010000443.1 GCA_938041725.1 uncultured Lachnoanaerobaculum sp. | reverse complement strand
TGCGGACCCTGCTGTGCCATCGGACAGACACCGCCTACCAACGGTGTCGCTGTCCGCACATCGAATCGAAACTTTAAGGGACGTGCAGGCAATCCCACAGCCGATATCTATCTGGTCAGTCCCGAAAGTGCGGCTGCAACAGCCATCCTGGGAACCTTCGCCACGGCACGGGATATACTTGGCCTGGAGGTAGAGAAACTCAACAGCATCTATGAACCCGAGCAGTATATTGTTGACGATTCCATGCTGATTAAACCATTGCCGAAGGAAGAGGCTGAGAAAATAGAAATTACCCGTGGACCGAACATCCAGTTTCTGCCGGTTCCTGAAGTACCGAAGCAGCACCTGTGTGTACCGGTTAGTCTAAAGGCCCTGGACAATGTTTCTACGGATGACATTACCCCAGCCAGTGCAGAGTTTTCCTCCATGCGTTCCAATATTCCACTGATGAGCCAATACTGTTACCACCGTTATGCACCGGATTTCGCCGCCAGGGCAAAGGAATTGGGAAGCAGCATCATCATTGGCGGCGAAAATTACGGACAGGGTTCCAGCCGGGAGCATGCAGCGATCAATCCCATGTTCCTGGGCGTTAAATGTGTGATTGCCAAGAGCATTGCCCGCATTCATAAAGGAAATCTGGTCAATCACGGAATTATTCCCATGCTGTTCGTCGATCCGACTGCCTATGACAATATTGAGGAGGGGGATGTACTGACAATAGAAAACCTGCTGGATCAAATTCCCCAACAACGGGTCAGGGTAAAAAATAAAACAAAACATTTTACCTTTGAGGTAATGCTGGATCTGACAGACAATGAGATCGGGGTCGTTTTGGCTGGCGGACAGCTTCGGTACCTGGAGAAACAATTGAAAGACCAGTAAGAAGGATGATCCATCGGAAAGGAGTTTTCTATGACTTATGCATATGTTGGGTGCAGAACAACGAAAGAACGCAGCGCCAGGGGAGAGGGACTGAAAACGTACCAGATCCTTCCCAGTGGAGAATGGAAACAACTGCAATGCCTGTATACAGAACCAAACCCCTCCTTCCAGACACTGGACCGGGAAGGCAACTATCTGTATTCCGTTCATGGAGATATCACAAAGGTAAGCAGTTACCGCATTTTGAAGGATCATACACTGGAACACCTAAACACAATTGATATCCAAGGAAAAAATCCTGTGGATATCACCCTGGACCGGGAAAACAGACATGTAATTGTTGCAACGCTGCAGGGCGGTACCGTTTATACCATCCGCCGATGTGAAGATGGTTCACTGGGAGAAGTGACTGCACGGTTTTTATATGAGGGAAAGGAGGAAGGCAAAGTTTCCACAATTCACCAGTGTATCTGGGACCAGAAGCAGAACTATCTTTTTTCAGCAGCACAGGGAAGGGGAAACGGATATGGTCAGCTTCGTTCTTTAAAGTATGATCATAAAACCGGCAGCTTCTCGGAGGCTTCCCGATTTATGGCACGTACCTGGGATGAACCCAGACATGTGGCGGTGCATCCCAATAACCGATGGGTGTATCTGTGTGAAGAGAAAGGAAATAAAGTTGTTTTCTTCTGCTTTGATGAAACCACGGGAAAGCTGGAACCCATGCAGGAGCTTTCCACTGTTCCAGAGACAGTGACTGGCTATTCTGATGCCAGCGAAGTAATGGTAGATCCATCCGGAAAGTGGGTGCTGGTTTCCAATCGTTATACCGACTCCATAGCCGTCTATCGAATCGACCTGCTGACAGGTTATCTGAAGAGTACCGGATTTTTTCCCTGTCTGGGAAAAACTCCCCGCTTCTTCTGCTTTGGCCCGGACAGAAAATGCTATGTGGCCAACGAAGACAGTGATACCATTGTGGAGTTTGACTTTGACGCAATTACAGGTCAGTTGACACCGACACTGAATATTGTGTACACCGGCAGCCCAGTCTGCATAGTGTTTGCATAGTCGGAAAGGAGCAAACAGATGAATATACTTGCAATATTGTCGCTTGTTTTCCTGCTGGCCGCCATTATACTTGGATTTCTCAGAAAAGCGAATGTCGGCATTTT
>CALISX010000442.1 GCA_938041725.1 uncultured Lachnoanaerobaculum sp. | reverse complement strand
CGGCAGCAGCCAGGGAATTTTGAATATTGTGATCTCCCCCCACCTGCAGGCAGATGGTTTCCCATTTTTTCCCAAAGACCATCAGGTCAAAGCGGGGATGGCCCATGGAATCGTATTCTATATTTGCAGCATATACATCTGCTCCCTCTCCCCCGAAGGTAAGTACCCTTCCGGAAAAGTTCCCCAGAATCTCTGCTTTATTTTCGATTTTATGATTTATAATAATGTATCCTTTTTGAGAAGTGTTTTGTACAAACTCCCTGAAAGAATTCCGAATATCTGTTAAATCCTTAAAAAAGTCCATGTGATCCTCCTCAATATTCAGGAGAATCCCCATAAAAGGATGGAGCGTTAAAAAGGAATTGGTATATTCACAGGCCTCAGTTAAAAAAATATCTCCCTGGCCAATACGGATATTTCCCCCAATGGTATCCAGCATCCCCCCCACGGATATGGTGGGATCCAGCTTGGCTTTTAGAAAAATCCCTGCCAGCATGGAGGTGGTGGTGGTTTTTCCATGGGTTCCGCTGACTCCAATACCAACTTTATATCCCTCCATAATATCTGCCAAAAGCTGGGCTCTGGACACCAGGGGAATCTTTTTCTCCACACAGGCCCGGTATTCCGGATTGTCTGAATGAATGGCTGCAGTATATACAGCATAATCAATATCCTCTGTAATATGCTCCGATTCCTGGCCAATGTCCACCTGAATCCCCTCTGCCTCCAAAGCTTTGGTTACAGCAGAGACCCTGGCATCGGACCCCCTTACCAAAAATCCTCTATCCTTAAGCACTCTGGCCAGTCCGCTCATACTGATGCCGCCGATTCCAATAAAATAAATCCGCTTTGGTAATTTTAAGTCAATGGTTCTCAAGAACACTTCCTCCCCTTTTTTCATGCTGTATTCAAACTGTCTCGGAGCCCGCTCCGCCCCAGCCCTGTTTTCTACTCAAATCCTTCGTGGCAAAATATGCCACAAATTCCTTGCTGGAGCATATTATAGCATAGGAATGTCTCCCGGGGAGAAGGGAATTGCATAATTTGGGAGGATTGGGGCAGACCATATCTGTCCGGAACCCCCTGGCCATACTCAAATACCCTGTTCTACCCCTTCCGCTGACCATTGCTGTCCTTGTTTTCTCCTCCGGATCCAGGTGTTTTTTTAAATTTCTTTCCCCAGGAAAGAGGATTTTTCTCCCCTCTGGGGACATGCTTCAATCTTTGGGCCGGTCTCTTTTTAGAGGCCAGGCCCATTTTTTCACAGATCTCTTCAATGATGCGGGAAAGAGATTTTTTCATCTCATTCACAGTGATATCTGCATACTTCTCATACAGAGGCACCCGCTCCAGATACAGATCCTTTAAGGTCTGTCCCTCCTGCAGGGTTACCCCCCTTTCTTTTAGGTCCCCGATCCTTGAGCGGATGGCTGTATAGGAGAGCTCCAGGTATACCACCACACTGTTTTTTTTCAAATGCTCCATGGCCCTTTCCCCATAGATCACACTGCCCCCAGGGGAAATGACACTGTTTTCCACGTCTATGGAGGCATTCACCTCCTCCTCAATACGACGAAAGCCCGCATCTCCATGCTCTGCAATCAGCTCCTTTAAAAGCTTGCCATACCGCTCCTGGATCATCAGATCTGTATCCACAAAACGCTTTCCCAGTCTTTTGGCCAGCACCACCCCCACAGAGGATTTTCCGGAGGCCGGCATGCCAATTAATGTTATGTTTCCTTTTTTTCTCATTTTACATTTGTATTCCCAGGGTTAAAGCCGGCACCAGCTGCTTTTTCCTGGATACCACCCCTTCCAGCAGTAATGTTCCCGTATCCGAACCTCCCTCGGAATCCTCCAGTCTAAAGGACTTGATCACCAGCGCCATGGCTCCGGTGCCTACACAAAGCAGTCTGGTGGACTGATCCAAAATATTGGTAAGCATAAAAAATACCATATCCTCCACACCATTTTGCTGTACCTTTTCCAAAAAGGGCAGCAGCCTTTTTTCCAAGGTTTCCAGTTCCTCGTCGTTAATGGAAGAAATCTGTCCAATGCCGATTTTTGTTCTCCCCATGTCAAAATTCTTATAATCCTGGTGGAAGATCTCCTCCTCCGTTTTGGAATCCAAATTGCTTCCTGCTGCAAACATTTTCTCCGCATAGCTTTCCAATGTAATCCCTGCAATGGAAGCCAGATCCTGGGCTGCTTCCCGGTCTTCCTGGGTGCAGGTGGGAGAACGGAACAGCAAGGTATCAGAAATAATGGCAGAGCATAAAAGTCCTGCAATCTGGGGCGGGATTTCCGTCCTTCTTTCATGATACATTTGATAAATAATGGTGCAGGTACAGCCCAGGGGCTGGTTTCTAAAATACACCGGACCAATGGTTTCAATGGAACCCAGTCTGTGGTGATCCAAAATCTCCACCACGTTGGCATGCTCCACCCCATCCACTGCCTGGCTTTTTTCATTGTGATCCACCAGAATCACCCGCTTTCCCTTGGCTCCCAGAAGATTTCTTCGGGAAATCATTCCCAGATATTTCCCGTTTTTATCTAAAATGGGAAAATACCGGTGGCGCACATTGGTCATAACGTCCCGGATATCATCCAAAAAATCCTCCTCTCCAAAGGTGAGCAGATTGTCGGTCTTCATAAAGAAGTTAATGGGCATGGACTGGTTGATCAGCCTGGCAGCCGTAAAGGTATCATAGGCGGTGGTAATCACCGTGGTGCCATGCTCCCGGGCCAGCTTTTTAATGGTGCGGGATACAGAGGCTCCTTCACAAACAATGATGCAGTCCGCCCCCATTTCAATGGATACCAGCTGGGATTCATAGCGGTTTCCCAGAATCACCAGATCCCCTTTTTCGATGTAGTATTCCATCATATCCGGATTGGCCGCTGCAATCAGCACTTTTCCATCGTTGAAATTGGCCTTTTCATCCCCCACCACCAGATTGGCCTCCAGGGTTTCAATAATATTGGCATACCTGGTGTTGGCCTTTGACAAAATCTTGCTGTCATAGATGTTCATATAGGAATTGGCAATATCGTTAATGGTAATGATGCCCTCCAGATCATTGTCATTACTTACCACCGGCAAGGTTACCACCTCCAGGTCCTGCATCATTTCCCAGGCTTTTTTAAAGGAAATATTCCGGTTCACTCCCTTGGTGTGACGGATCTCAATATCCTTTACCTGGGTATTGACGCTGGGGCAAAACTTCGGCGGCTTTACCTTAAAGTAGTTTAAGACAAACTTGGTTTCTTCGTTTAATTCTCCGGCTCTTCTGGGATGAAAGGATCCATCCTCCGTTTTTGACTTTAAATCAGCATAGCCGATGGCGGCGCAAATAGAGTCTGTATCCGGATTTTTATGACCGATAATAATTGTTTTTTGCTTTGACATAGTCCCCCTTATTCACAGCAGATCCACTGCGGCCAGCACAGCGCCTGCAAAAATTATCAGTGTATATGTCCCCTATATGGGAGCTACTGAAAAATTTTATTTGGGTAGACCCCCTGGTCCACCAGTTCCCTGACGGATTTTACCACCACTGGTTTGTCCTCCTTATAGGTCACCCCAAACCAGCGGTCATGGGATTTTAACACCTTCACACTGGCCTGTCCCTTCTTGATGCAGCGGTCAATCACAGTGGGCAGTAAATACTCGCTTTTGATGTCCCCGGGAGACAGGCCCTTTAGAAATCCCGGAAAGCCTTCCTGAATCATATCTAAAAATCCCGGATTCATGCCCCAGATATTCATAGATACAATGTCCTGGGGATCTAGAGTAAGGGGCTGCTTGTTTCCGTCCACTGCCCGGAGAACATCCCCCTCCCAGCGGATCTCAAAGGTTTCTGTCACATCCAAGAGATTCCCTGCTTCATCTGCCTTGCAAACCCCTCTGGTGACCCCTCCATTTTCGGAAAGGGTATTTTTTAATACAAAGCCTGCCATGCAAAGCTTCGATGCCTCTTTTCCCTGCATATGCTCCTTCATATAGTCATACACCACCCGGAACCCTTCCTTTCCATAGTAATCATCTGCATTGATCACCATAAAGGGATCCTGCACCTTGCCCCGCACAGCCAGCACAGCCTGGGCAGTTCCCCAGGGTTTGGTGCGCCCCTGAGGCAAAGCAAAACCCTCAGGAAGGTCTGTCAGTTCCTGATAGGCATAGTCCACGGCAACATACCTGCTGATTCTGTTTCCGATAACCTCCTTAAATTCCTC
>CALISX010000441.1 GCA_938041725.1 uncultured Lachnoanaerobaculum sp. | reverse complement strand
ATATACTGCCAGCTGCTGCGCACCCCCTGGCCTGCGTCATTGGTATAATACCAGCTGCCCCTTTGGCTCTTCCAGGTGCCGGCCTGGGCAGTGGTCCCCTGACCCCCTAAAAATACCGTAAACGCAGCACAAAAAAGCAAGGAAGCTACATTTTTTTTCATTATCATTTCTCCATTTTTCAATACAAATATAAAAAGCAAATCTGCTGATATAGGGCTGAAAAACCCTGGACATAGAGTACCACAAAAAGACCGGGAAACAAATTGTTTCCCGGCCAAATATAGCATTCTGTAAAAGTTTTAAAGTTTCTGTAAATTATTTGGAATACAGGGTTACCAGCTTCTCCAAATAGGTGAATCGATCCTTGGAATTCTGCTCGTTCTGGGCAAAGAGCTTCTCGGCTCTCTTGGGATCCTTCAGAGCCAAAGAGGAATACCGAACCTCTCCCTTTAAGAATTCCTGATAATCTCCCGTGGGAGCCTTGGAATCCAGAGTGAATTTGTTCTCTGCCTGAGGATTGAAGCGGAAGTTATGCCAGTATCCAGCCTGTACAGCAGCTTTCTCCTCATCCATGGCCTTGCTCATACCCTTCTTGATACCATGGTTGATACAGGGAGAGTAGGCAATGATCAGTGAGGGGCCAGGATAGGCTTCTGCCTCTGTAAAGGCCTTTACGGTCTGGTTGTAATCTGCACCCATGGCAACCTGTGCCACATATACATATCCATAGCTCATGGCAATGCTGGCCAGATCCTTCTTCTTGGTATCTTTTCCGCCTGCTGCAAACTGTGCCACAGCACCCACCATGGTGGACTTGGAGGACTGTCCTCCAGTGTTGGAGTAAACCTCTGTATCAAATACCAAAACGTTTACATCCTTACCGCTGGCAAGCACATGATCCAGGCCGCCAAAGCCGATATCATAGGCCCATCCGTCTCCTCCGAAGATCCACTGGCTCTTCTTGGCCAGGAACTCTGCATTATCCAAAAGATCCCTTGCCTCCGGCTCATTCACACCGGCCAAAGCAGCCACCAGCTTATCTGTAGCACTGCCGTTTAATGCGCCCACATTGAAGGTATCCAGATACTCCTGGCAGGCTGCGTCCAAATCAGCATTTACATGCTTTCCGGCCAGAGCCTCTACCTGGGACTTTAATCTGCTGCGGATCGAAATATTGGCCAGATGCATACCATATCCAAACTCAGCATTGTCCTCAAACAAAGAGTTGGACCAGGCGGGTCCGTGCCCCTTGTCATTTACTGTGTAGGGTGTAGAGGGAGAGGAGTTGCCCCAAATGGAGGAACATCCT
>CALISX010000440.1 GCA_938041725.1 uncultured Lachnoanaerobaculum sp. | reverse complement strand
AAACTACTCCTAAAATAAGCGGGAGGGAAGAACAGCGAAGGCTGTTTTTCCCTCCCGCTGTGCTGTTATGCAGACTGCAAAGGAAGTTTCCTTCAGGCAAGCTGGTTTTTTGTATTTTATGCTATACTGCAGAGGAGATAAAAATGTGCAGAGCGCAGGAGGAAAAAATGACAGAACAAAGAATGATAAAAAAGAGAGAATTGGCAGAGGCCTTTCAAAGGCTGGGGGTGCTTCCCGGGGCCGTTTTGATGGTGCATACTTCCCTGGGGAAGCTGGGCTATGTCTGCGGCGGAGCCCAGACGGTGATAGAGGCATTGATGGAAGCTGTGGGACCGGAGGGAAGTCTTATGATGCCTACCCAGTCCTGGAAGAATCTGGATCCGGAAACCGGGGTGCATTGGGAGGTTTCCCGGGAGGACTGGGATAGCATCCGGCAGGAATGGCCTGCCTATGACAAAGTCCTTACCCCCACCAACACCATGGGGGCAGTGGCGGAGATGTTTCGGCAGTGGCCGGGGGTCTGCCGCAGCGGCCATCCCGCCAGATCTGTGGCGGCCTGGGGGAAGCATGCCAGGTATCTTACAAAAGATCATGATTTATCCAATATTTTCGGGGAGGGTTCTCCTGTATCCAGGCTGTATGCCTTGGATGCCCAGGTACTGTTGATTGGTGTGGGGTATGATAAAAACACCTCTTTGCATTTGGCAGATGCCAAGGCCAATTATCCGGGGAAGCATACCTGCATAGAGCACAGTGCTGTCATGGAAGGGGGACAGCGGGTTTGGAAGGCCTATGAAACCCTGTATGTGGATGGGGAGGACTTTTGTGAAATCGGAGAGGCTTTTGAAAAGCAGTATCCTGTAAGAAAGATGGTTTTGGGAGGGGGAGAGATTTCCCTTATGAGGCAAAGGGAACTGGTGGATTTTGCCCTTCAATGGATCGAAAGGAATCGAAAATAGGAGGCTTCCCCGGCTGGGCATCCGGGCCTTTGACAACTCCTGCGGGCATTCCCTGTTCCAGAAACAACAAGCCTTGATGGTGTGCTTTCTTCATGGTATGATGGACTATATTTCAGATAGAGATGGGTAAAAATATATTATATCCTATAAAGGAAAAGCGATTTCTGAAAGGAATGGGGATAAAAATGCATAAAAACAGAACCACATTATTTGAGATTACACTTTCCTTCCTTTTGGTGATTACCTTTTCCAGTCTGGTGCTGGGGCTGTACTGCTTTAATACACTGGGGAAATATATGAACCGGCAGATTGATTTTTATCAGGAGCAGAATCTAAAGCAAATCGGCAAAACCCTGGACAGTTACGGGGACAGCATTCAAACAGCCCAGAGGATTCTCACAGGGATTGTCATAGAGCAGGAGCTGTTCCAAAAGGGTACCGGCAGCCAGAGGCCAAAAGCTTCCCTGTATTCCCAGGATATTGAGAATGTGTTAAGGGGCATACGCAGAACCAGCCCTGTGATCAGCAATATTTTCATGATCTATGAGGGAGGGGCCTATACCTCCAGCGGTTATTTTTCCAGGGAGATTTTAGAGGGAAAGGATTGGTACCAGGAGGCGTTTTTATCCAGGGAAAATACGGTTACTGTACAGCGCCATAAGGCGGACTACCAGGTGTTTTTTGGGGAGGGGCCGGAGGTAATTTCTGTGGTAAAAAAAATCATCAGCCCCAATGATGCCAGAACCATT
>CALISX010000439.1 GCA_938041725.1 uncultured Lachnoanaerobaculum sp. | reverse complement strand
GTACAATAATGTCTCCATAATCCATCAGCTTCCAGGAGGCATTCTTTCCTCCCTCAATACTTTTTACAAAAACACCCTGTCTGGCCAGCACCCGCTCTATCTCCTCTGCAATGGCCTCAGACTGGTTATTATTTTCCGCACTGACAATAACAAAATAATCAGCAATGGTGGATACCTGGGAAATATCAATGATTCTGATATTCTCTCCCTTTTTATCCTCCATAATCCGCCGGATTTTTTTTACCTGCTCCTTCGTTTCCATATTTTTTTCCTTTCTGCCCATCCATGGGATGGCCCTGCCAAGGGCTGGTTTTATGATCCCTCTCCAAATACTGCATCACCAGCATTTTGGAATAATGATCCACAAATGCCCTTTGTTTTTCCAAATACACAATGGTGTCTCTTCCAATAGCAAAAAGAGCCTGATCCAAATATGAAAAAGCCATGCTGCGCATCTGCTCCAGATTTGGAATCTGCGTCCGGTTTGGCTCAATGAGATCTGCCACAAATACAATCTTTTCCAGGGGGGTCATTCCCTGCTTTCCCGTAGTATGCCAGCGAATGGCAGAAAGCACCTCCGGATCGGTAATCCCGTATTTTTCTCTAGCCAGCACTGGTCCATAAATCGCATGTAAAATCTGAGGCGCTTTTTCTATAGTCTCTTTTAAATAATCCGGATCTCTGGTATATTGATCCACAAAATCCCCGGAAAGAGCCTCCCTTAGAGCAGAAATTTTCATCCCCTTGGCACAGTCGTGCAGAAGGCCAGCCAGTTCTGCCTGTTCATGATCTGCCCCATAACGCATGGCCAGGGCGGCGCAGGTATAACTGACTCCCAGGGTATGTTCATAACGTTTTTCAGAAAGAGCCTGCTGCAGCTTTTTTTTAATCTCCCGAATTTGTTCTCTATCCATACGTTCACCTGTACAGCTTTTTGCTGTGAATATAGGCCTCCACCTTTTGGGGAAGATATTCTCCCGCATCCTCTCCCCTTTGCAGCATTTCCCGGATCATGGAAGAGGAAATGGGGATTTCCCTGGCATGCAAAAGAAGGATGCCCTTAGTGGAATATTTCTTTGTTAAATACCCTGCCTGCTCCTCCAGCGTATTGTGTTTTTTCGTATATT
>CALISX010000438.1 GCA_938041725.1 uncultured Lachnoanaerobaculum sp. | reverse complement strand
TCCCCATAA
Organism: uncultured Lachnoanaerobaculum sp.; assembly: GCA_938041725.1. Classification (GTDB taxonomy): domain Bacteria; phylum Bacillota; class Clostridia; order Lachnospirales; family Lachnospiraceae; genus Lachnoanaerobaculum. The sequence goes on along the minus strand of CALISX010000438.1, from coordinate 2,668 downwards.
ATTCCTTTCCGCTCTCCAAGCATGAAAGGCATTCATATTTTATCACAAAATATATGATTGTAAAATTAAAAAATGAATATTAAAAATGAATATTATTGTAGCAATCCAGCATCATATATCTTCTGTAATGATAACATTATTCCAAGTTTTGCATGATACCATGTAAGTCCACCTTGGAAAAATACCGAATATGGCTCCTTCGTAGGTCCGTCTGCACTAAGTTCTATAGAAGAACCTCCTACAAAAGCACCTGCCGCCATAATTACATCACTGTCATATCCCGGCATTGCCCAAGGTTCAGGCTTTACATAGGAATCCACCGGGGCTGCCCCCTGGATCCCCTTACAAAAGGCCAACAGGGCCTCTTTGCTTTTTAATGTAATTTCCTGAATAATATCAAACCGGGGTTCTGTGGCATTGGGATGGCAGTCAAAGCCCAGGGCTTCATATACATTGGCAGCAAATACAGCGGATTTCAGGGCAGCCCCCACCACCGTGGGGGCCAAAAACAGTCCCTGATACAGCATGCGGTTTACCCCCAGACTAGCCCCGATTTCCTTTCCCAGTCCCGGGGATAAAAGACGGAAGGCGGCATTGTCCACCAGTTCTTTTTTGCCTGCAATATAGCCCCCTGTGGGAGCCAGGCCTCCTCCGGGATTTTTGATCAGGGATCCCACAATGAGATCGGCTCCCACCTCCAGAGGCTCCCTTTCCTCCACAAATTCCCCATAACAGTTATCCACCATACAGATCACATCCGGACAGCGCTTTTTGATAAAGGCAATCAATTCTCCGATTTCTTCCACAGAAAAGGTTTTTCTGGCAGCATAGCCCCGGGATCTTTGAATGGTTACCATCCGGATATTTTGCTGCAGAGCCTTTTCAATGCCGGCATAATCAAAATTATCTCCGGGCAAAAGCTCCACCTGCACATAACGGACTCCGTATTCCTTCAGGGAGCCTCGGGAGTCTCTGATTCCGATGACCTCCTCCAGGGTGTCATAGGGCTTTCCCACCGGGGATAAAAGGGTATCGCCAGGCCGAAGGTTTCCAGACAGAGCAATATGCAGGGCATGGGTGCCGCTGGCGATCTGGGCCCGAACCAGGGCTGCCTCCCCCTGAAAGATATCCGCATATACCTCCTCCAGAGTATCCCGCCCCAGATCGTTATAGCCATATCCTGTGGAGGGAACAAAATGGGCTTCGCTGACCCTGTTTTTTTGCATTCCCAAAAGCACCTTCATCTGGTTCAACTCTGTGATCCTGTCGATTTCTTCAAAACGGGGGGAAAGTCTTTGCACCATGGCCTGGCAAAACCCACGCACCTGGGGAGAAATTCCAAATTCTTTATATACTCTCTGATTCATGGCTGACTCTTTCTATTATGTGATTTAGCAGGGCTTCCCGGCTTTCAAAGGATAAGGGATCCAGCCAAATGGCCCCCTTTTCCCTTTTAAACCAGGTAATCTGCCTTTTGGCATAATGCCTGGTATTCTGCTTTAACAGCTCCTTGGCCTGATCCATAGAAATTTTTCCAAGCAAAGCTGCAGCAATTTCCTTGTAGCCGATGCCCTCCATGGACTGGGTCCCTTCATCAAGTCCCCCATCTAAAAGTCCCTGTACCTCCTCCACCAGGCCCCCCTGCAGCATTTCCTCCACCCGTTCATTGATCCTTTGGTATAAAATTTCTCTAGGGGGACACAGGACAAAAAATACATGGGGATAGGAGGGCTTTTTTTGTTTTTGGCTTTCATTATGGGCAGAAATAGGGACATGGTTTCGCAGATAATATTCCATGGCCCGTACCATTCTTCTTTTGTTATTGGGATGGATGTTTGCGGCGGATACTGGATCCACCGCCCTGACCCTTTCCAAAAAGGCAGCACTGCCTGCTGCATCATACTCCCTCTCCAGATCCTGGCGCAGCTTTGCATCTCCCTCCTCCCTTTGAAAATCAATATCATATAAAAGGGATTGAATATAAAAACCGGTTCCCCCCACCACAATAGGGGTTTTGCCCCGGGAAAAAATATCCGCTGCCGCCTTTTTGGCAAGTCTTTGAAAAGACACAATGTTAAAGGTCTCCGAAGGCTTTGCAATATTGATTAAATGATGGGGGATCCCCTCCATTTCTTCCCGGGAAATTTTGGCGGTGCCAATGTCCATGCCTTCATAGACCTGCATGGAATCGGCACTGATAATCTCCCCATCCAATATTTTTGCCAAGGCAAGGGACAGCCCGGTTTTTCCGGAGGCCGTGGGGCCTGCCAGAACGATCATTTTTTTTGTATTCATCATGCTCATACGATTCTTTTAAACATTTTTTCCATCTCAGCTTTGCTGATGCGAATCACCGTAGGTCTGCCATGGGGGCAGTTATAGGGATTTTCCAAAGCCAGCAGCGCATCCAGCAAATCTTCGATCTCTCTTTGGCCCATGGGGGTGTTTCCCTTAATGGCTGCCTTACAGGAAAGGGAGGCAGTTTTAGCCAGAATACTTTGGGAGGGGGTCAGGAGATGATACCTGGCGGTGTCAGAGAGCATTTCCTTAAACAGCTCCTCCTTTGGCACTGAGGGGAAAATATTGGGAATAGCATTGATTTTATATTCCCGCCCTCCAAATTCCTCCCAGGCATAGCCTGCCTTTTGGAATTCCAGAGCATTTTCCT
>CALISX010000437.1 GCA_938041725.1 uncultured Lachnoanaerobaculum sp. | reverse complement strand
GGTGGTCATCCCCGGCCCGCCTCCTTCTGTGGTTTTTTTCTGGGATGCAGAAGTTCCCGCCGGCCCCTGGGTTGCAGTGGTCTTTTTTGGAGCGGTGGAGGTTCCTGCCGGGCCTATATTGGTGCTTTCCCGGGTGGTTTTATTTTCCCGAAGCTCTGTAGAGGCCTGGCTCTCCTTTTCTGTGGCTTTGGTTTCAGCGGCACTGGTGGCCCCGGTGGTTCCTGCCTGGGAAGATCCTGTGGAAGACCCGGTAGAAGACCGGTCTACCCTGGTGGATTCCTTGGTAACCTCCTCTACAGATTCTTCTATATACACCGTCTCTCCATCCTCATTGGTTTCATAGTATCTTCCGTTTTCATCCGTAGCGCCGCTTTCTTTTTTGGTTTCATCGTATTCTCTGGTTCTTTTGCCGCCTTTGGACCTCCTTCCGGAACCGCCCTCATCATCCGGCATATAGCCCTCATCTGTGGGAACGTGGTACACATTGGTTCCTTCCTTATAGTAGCCTGTATCGGCAGATACCTTGGCGCTGATATTTTTCACTGTACTGGACACCTGATAGTTCTCGTCCCCAAACAAAAACCGGTGCAGCTCCTTTACATTGCTTTCCAGGGTGGTGGGTACCACAATGGCCCCCTTGGAGCCCAGCATCATATCTGTTCTGGCAAAGGGGAAACCGGCGGTTTCCTCAAAATGGTATTTATTAATATCTGCGATCACATCCAGGCCGTCCTGCCAGGTAAGGTTGGTGGCCACCATGGAAAGCATATTTCCCAAAAGGTCATTTAAGGTTTTTAAATCCGCTGCCTTGGCCTTGTCCAAAGCCTGGCTTACCACTTTTCTCTGCCGCTCGGTTCTGGCATAATCACTGTCCATGTACCGAAGTCTTGCATAGGCCACAGCCTGTACACCATCTAAATGATGCATGCCGGGTCCGTCCAGCTGGGTAGAACCGATCTGGGTAGCCTTTACCGTAAAGGTAATGTAGGAGTTGATATAGCGGAATTCCGGCTTGGTAATATCCATATCCACTCCCCCTAAAATGTTGATGCCTGTGGCCACTGCCTTCCAGCTGAAGGTCACATACTCAGTAATGTTTAAATCCAGATTTTCATTCAAAGCCTTAACAGCCTGGGCCGGTCCTCCCTCTGCATAGGCTGCATTGATCTTCCGGTAACTGCTTTTGTTCACCTTCAAATAGGTATCCCGGAAAATTGATACCATGCGGATGGCACCCGTGTCCTGGTTGATATTGGCAATCATAATCACATCGGAGTTATTGCCCTTGCCCACGGAATTGTCCCGGGAATCCACACCGAAAATGGCCACCATGCGGTACCCCTTCATCTCCCGGATCTTCTTTTCTGAAAGATTTTCATTTTGTACCTCTGCCTTTTCAAAATGAGGCCTTTGCACCTTGGAATACTGTTTGAGAAAATAGGCATAACCGCAAATCACCCCCAGCACCAGCATCTCTGCCAGGGCCATAATGATAATCAGCAATGCCTTGGATTTCTTTTTCTTTCCGCCTACTGGTTTCAATTTTAAATCTCCGCTCATGAAGCACCTTTCTGCTAATACGCATTTTTATTGATAAAGCCTTTAAAGACTGTAAGAAACATGATTTTAAAGTCAAATCCCAAAGTCCAGTTTTCGATGTAGTATAAATCATGCTCAATTCGCTTTTGGATGGAAGTATCTCCCCTGAAGCCGTTTACCTGGGCCCAGCCGGTCAGCCCCGGCCGCACCTGGTGCTTGATCATATAGTGGGGAATCTCCTCTCGGAATTTTTCTACATAAAAGGGCCTCTCCGGTCTGGGACCCACCAAAGACATATCTCCCCGCACAATATTAAAAAACTGGGGCATTTCATCAATACTGGTTTTTCGAATAAACCGTCCCACCAACGTGACCCTGGGATCTCCCGGGGTGGTCCATTTGTGTTTCTCCTCTGAAGGCTTCTGCACCTCCATGGAGCGAAACTTGTACATCTTAAAGGGCTTGTTATGCAGCCCTACCCTTTCCTGGGCATAAATAACCGGGCCATTGCTGGTAAGCTTCACCAAAATCGCCGTGAGAATCATCACCGGGGAAAACAGCAAGATACCAAAAAGCCCTCCCACCAAATCCACCATTCTTTTGACTGCAGCATTATGAAGCTCTGTCAAGGGAACGTGACGGATATTAATCACCGGCAGTCCCTGAAGATCCTCCATTTGAGGAATGGTGGGAATGAAATTATTGTAATCCGGAATGAACTTGGTATGCACCCCGGACTTTTCACAGGAAGCCACAATGTCCTCCAGCTTTTCATACTCCTTGATGCTTAGGGTAATGGCAATCTCATCCAATACATTCATTTCCAGTATCTGGGCCAAATTGCCAATGGTGCCGATCACCCGAACCCCATGGTAGTCAAATCCCCATTCCTTGGTATCGTCTAAGATTCCCCGAACATTATATCCCCATTCCGGATTTTGCTGTACCCGGTCAATATAACTTTCCGCTGCCCTGGAATACCCCAGCAGCAGAATGTGTTTTTGATTATATCCTCTGCTTCGAATACTTTTCAAAAACAGCCGGATAAAATTCCGTTCCAGTATCTCCAAAAAAATGGATAACCCATAAAAAATAAACAGCATGGGTCTGGAAAAATGGGCTGTGTTGAGTTTTTTGCTGCCCAGATACAAAACCAGAGTAACAATCAGGACGCCGATGGTATTGGCCTTGAAAATATTGGCCGCCTCTGTCCGCCTTCCGGATATCCGCTTGGGAGCGTATAATTCAAAGAATTCATACAAAATCAGATATACTGGAATGATTGCCAGCAAAACTGAAAAGTACACCCCCGTAGGCAAGGCCATGATCACTCTGCCATTGTAAAACATAATCAGATACGCCACGATATAGCTGAGGGCAATCACCAGCGCATCCAACAAGACGTGCAGCCTATTCAACCTCTTTTGGTTGTCCTTAATCATACTACACTACACCTAT
>CALISX010000436.1 GCA_938041725.1 uncultured Lachnoanaerobaculum sp. | reverse complement strand
CAATTCCCCCCTGGGTTTTATTGTCTCCTATAATAGCAAGCTGAGGGGTATTGGCCTTCACAAATCCTCCCTTTGCCAAGCGCGGAAGATGCACCTCGCTTAATGTGGGAATCAAATCACTATCCACACCGGGGATATTATCCACTGCTTCATTAATTCCATCAATAATAGTATTAATAGCCCGTACTACAGAATTTACCATGCCCTCTACGCCGCCGATGATCTTGTTAATAACACCCTTGATAACCCCCCATATGCTGTTCCACACACCTTCTGTGGCAGATTTCACGCTATCCCAGGCATTACTCCAAGCTGATTTTATACTTGCAAGTGTATTGTCTATATTGGTTTTTATATTTGAGAAGGTATTTGCAATGAAGCTCTTTATTCCTTCCCAAATTGCTGTAACCTTAGATTTTACTTCTTCCCACTTGCTGCTCCAAAAGGATCTGATGTTATCCAATGTAGTACTTAAAGCATTTATCCCTGAAAAGGTCTTACCTACAAAATCCTTGATAGAATTCCAAACTGAAGACACTTTTTCAAGAATTGCTTCCCAAATTGAGGACCACACTGCTTTTATGGCGTTTAAAACACTATCAATAAAAGTTTTAATGGCGTTGAATTTTTCTAAAATCCAGTCCTTTATGGCACTCCAGATTTTTGACACAATCATCTTTATATTATTCCAAGCCGTTGTCCATACAGCACTGATTATATCCAATACACTTTTTATGATCCCAGAAATTAAATCCATAACTCCGGATACAATTCCTTTCATTGCATCCCAAATTCCAGAGAAAAATGCTTTAACTCCTTCCCAGGCCTGGCTCCAATTTCCTGTAAAAACACCTACAATAAAGTCAATCAGTCCTCCAAGGGCTTTGAAAATTCCACCCACAACCTCTGATACATGCCCCAATAATGTAAAAAATACATCAATAATATTTTCCAATGCTATCCGGATAATAGGAGCAACATTTTCAATAAACCAGTTAATGAACGGTACAAGAATTGTATTCCAAAGCTTTGTCAACCCATCAAAGAGTTTACCTATAAATTCCATGAATTTATCAATCAGAGGCTTTAAATATTTTTCGTTAAATTCTGAAAACTTTGCTCCTAATAAATCCAGCACCGGCTTAATGTTATCATTATAAGCATTGATCAGCGTTTCTACAATTTTTGAAAAGCCGCTGGCCAAAGCATCAAAAAAAGGCTTGATGTGGGCATCATAGGTGGTATTCAATGAATCCATAAAGTAATCTACAGTTCCCTTTACTGCGCCAAAAATACCGGATACAAAAGAAACCAGGCTTTTTAGAACACTCTTAATCCCCTCTACATTTTCAGTGACTGGCGTAACCACAAGTCCCAGCATATCTCTTCCAAGCTTTGCTGAAAACTCCTGCACTCCCATAAAGGCACTTGCAAAGATACCTATAAAATCTGCAGTAAGCTGTTTTGCCTCATCACTGCGAAACACTGTAAAGATATCTGCTATAGCTACCCAATAATCCCCCTGCAGCTTTGCGATTTCGGCCCCAATATCAAACATGGTAATTAGGTGATTCTTGATCCTCCCTTCATTTTGCTTGAGGAATTTCGCAACACCGCCAGTCAGATTATCCACTATGGTCATGCCAATGCTGGCAACTGATCCAGCTATTTGCCCCAATGAATAGCTTACTGTTTTGGCCAGTCTATCTGCTGCTTTCAGGACTTCTGGAGATGTAAAAATTTCCCTGACACTGTTTCCAATGGATTTTAAAGAAACCTTTACAGAATCAAAAACAGATGTATCACCAAATCCATCCCAAAATCCCTTCTTAAACAACTCTGCCAATTGCTTTCCATAGGCAAGAAGGCCATTCATTTTTTCTGAAATTGTATCAACCTGCTCTTCGGCCTTGCTTCCAGAAAAGTCTAAAGCTCCTCCCATGTCTATGTCTTCGCCACCAGCACCGCCTCCACCTCCGGCACCAGTTTCATCAGCTCCATTAGTTCCTTTATTTGGATTTAAGATATTTAATTCATCCAGACCTGTTGATGCGCTGGCAATATCTTTAGCTGCTTTTCTCGCTGCCTTTCCAGCTCCTCCAGCTGCTTTACCAGCCCCTCCCATCGCTTTACCAGCTCCAGTAGCTGCATCTGCAGCTTTCCCAAGGCCACTTGCAAGAGGCGCAAAATTCCCACCACTGCTACTCTTACCCTTCCCCCCTGTAATCAGCTCTGTGAAGGAACGGAAAGCGTTGGCCAGCGTCATCAGTCGACCAATAATAATATTGATCACCTTTATCACGGGACTCAACACATTGATTAATCCCTGGCCAATGGCGGCCTTAAGAGAATCAAATTGAAGAGCAAGTATTCTTGTCTGATTCGCCCATCCGTCAGCGGTCCTCATAAAGTCACCCTGAGCACCCTTTAATCCTTCCATTACGAATTGATACCGGAGCATAACCTTTTCTTGCTCTGACAAGGCATCAACTGATTTGGTGATTCCGTTTCTCAGTGCAAACTCCTGTAAGGCAGCTTGAGTCATGTTGATTCCGAATTCACGAAGGGGAATGATAGTTCCAGTAAAAATGGACTGTAACTTATCAAAAGCACTGTCCTGGGATATATTGTAGAAGGATGCTACATCGCCTGCTAGAGCTGTGATTCCTTCGCTCATTTCATAGGCTTTTTCCTCCGAAAATCCCATGGATTTTGACATAGCCCCAATAATTCCCATATATTTTTTGCTCATTGTTTCTGACAAGCCAAAGGCTGCGGCGGCTTTCTGGGAAAATTGGTCAACTTTATCAGCCATGGTGGAAAAAGTAACATCCACCACATTCTGCACCTCACTTAGGTCAGATCCAAGCTGTACACAGGAAGCTCCAAAGTCAATTAGTTTTTTAATGGCAAATGCTCCCGCAAGCACTTTTCCCAATTTTCCAAATGTACTTATAAGAGGATTAAAACGACTATTAATAGCATCCCCAGCCCTTTGGGCCGTCGCACTCATGTTACTTACTTGTTGGTTAAATCTATTGCCATTTAACTCCAAGTCTAATTGTATACTTCCTGCGCTTGCTCCCATAACCGTTTATCCTCCCCCCATTTTGATAAATGCGCTTTTGAAATACTCCTTGTTCAAAAGCGTCTTTTTCTATTTCCTTGACATTTTTTTGCCGCCACTGGTTTCTGATTCGGCGTTCTGCTTCGGTAAAATGTTTCAAAACATCTGGATTCTCTTCTGCCCTGATAGCTACCACTCTTCCAAGAGCTGTATCCGGCCCTAATCCCGACAACAGTGCCTTGAATTCATCCCATTGCATGGATTCGAATTCTTTTGTTCTTATTCTCACCCCATACTGTGAAAGAAAAGAAGATACGATCAGATCGTAGTCTTCGAATAGGTCATAGTATGGGTCTGAGCTTCCCCCTGGGGATCCTGGGCTCCTCCCTGAATCAGATCCACCGCACTTTCAATAACCTTTACTAAATCCGAAAAAGACAACTTCATTTCTATCAGTTTTTCTCTGCTCTCTTCCGGAAAAATCAAATTATAAGCCTCAAGAATCCTTTCATTCTCAGATTCCGACTTATTCATCACAGACATCAATTTTAACATTGTAGGTGCATCAGAATTCACTTCAATATCCACTTCTCGGATCCGCAACAAAGGATTTCCTTCAAATGTTAATTTATCCGTTATATCAACTATTCTTGCCATTTTCCCTCCAAATCAATGGAGTCATGCAACTGATGTTGTATGACTCCATAAAATAA
>CALISX010000435.1 GCA_938041725.1 uncultured Lachnoanaerobaculum sp. | reverse complement strand
CGAGGAGCAGGTGGAGGCCTGTATAGAGACTGGAAAGCCGGTGGTGATGCTGACAGAGGATGGGTTGGTAAACAATCTGTATCAGAATTCTCAAAATCTGTTTGTGGGAATTTTTAAGTATTCCTCGGTGCATACCATTACAGATGAGATCCTTTCCTTTATGGCAAAGCATGATTCTCTGGGGTTTGGGCGAAGAGGACAAAAAAAGGGCAGGATTCTTGGAATCTATTCCCCGGTGAACCGCTGCGGCAAAACCAGTCTTTCTGTTTTAGTGCATAGTTGTTTGCAGGAGCAAAAGCATAGTTCTTTGCTTTTGTCCTTTGATGAATATGATGGGGTTTTTGCCGGGCTTAGAAAGCCAAAGAGCAAGGATTTTTCCGATGTGCTCTACGCTTTTAAAAGCGGACAGCTTCGTTTTGATACCTTGGGGGCCTGTATTACCCGGTCTGGGAATTTAAATATTATTTTGCCTGCCAGATACCAGGAGGATTTGTTTTTTCTTTCCGAGGAGGAATGGACAGAGTTGATTCAAAAAATCCAGGAGGCTATGGATCTGGAATTTTTGATTATAGATTTTGGCGCCTTTGGCAGGCGGTGCTTAAACCTGCTGGCCCTATGCGATTGGATCTGTATGCCGGATACCGGAGGAGAAACAGAACAATCGAAGATTGCAGATTTTAAAGCACTGCTGGAAAGAAGCAAAAATACAGATGTACTGTCTAAGCTCCAAAGTTATCCCTGCCCCAAGCAGCCGGATTGTCAGAACCTGTTTGAAGGGATGGGAATACAAAGCCATCCGGCCTTTTCCCGTATTGCACAAATGGTAGGAAGCCTATGAAATACAATATTTGTCTGGGCTTTTTAGCCATTGCCGCTTTGTTTGATCTTAGCTATCGAAAAATTCCCAATGCAGTATTCTTATTATATTTACCCCTGGGGGTGTTGCTTTTGGAAAAATTCCTCATTACCTTGGTTTTGGCCTGTGCCGCCTTATACATTCTCTATGGTCTTCGTTTTGTGGGGGCGGGGGATGTGAAGCTTATGGCCATGCTGGTCGGAATGCTGGGGCTTCGGGAGGGAAGTCAGGTGATCTTTATGGGTTGGATTTGTTTGGCTGTCTATGCTCTTTTCTATCTATGTATCACAGGATCTTTTTTTGAAAGAATGGCCTGCTTTTACAGGTACATAAAAAGGTGCATCAGAAATAAAAAACCGGAAAAATATGAGGGTTTTCAGGCTGCGTCCTTTGTGATGCCCATGGCCCCTGGTTTGGCCTTAGGATTTGTGCTTTGGAGGCTTATGGTAT
>CALISX010000434.1 GCA_938041725.1 uncultured Lachnoanaerobaculum sp. | reverse complement strand
GCCAGAACGGATATTTCACAATAATAGGCGTATCCCTGTCCCGAAGGACATATATTTCTGCTGAAATATCGAACTGCGGCGAGTCCCTTCTGAATACTCTCCCGATAACCATTCGGCATTTCATCGTATAAGTTCTTCATAGTATTTTTTGTCCTCGTCTTTAAAACATTGAAGATCACCCTTTCCATGCATCCTGGATGCTCTTTCATCCAATCGTCACCGTTTGTAGCGCAATCTCTGCAGCCCGCTTATTCGGGAAATAAAATACGCCCGTGGAAATACAGCAAAAAGCCACGCTCACAAGGCCGTTCTCCATACACATATCCAGCGTGTTCCGATAGCAGTCTAATTGTTTTTATTTGTCAATTTTCTCTTTACCGCTTTTAAAATTCCTCTATTCCTCTATTGGCAGTTCATAATTACCAATAAAATTTGTTTATTGTAAAATAAAAGGGCCGGTAATCTCCTGCTAACCGCTTTTCAATAAAATTCGTGACTCCTCCCACTCTGATTACCAAAAATAAAGGGCTTCCAAGGATAAATGCTCATGATCCGTCGGCATGAGAGTTTAATAAATGTGGTTCCGCAGACCCGGGAAAAGAAAAAAGATGATATAATAGGGAGAATCTGCCGAAGTGGCATGATTTACCTATTCATGTTTGGAGATGATATCACACTGGAAGGAACCCCATGAAAATCCATCAGCTTTTATCCCAGAAAAATTCCTGGAATGCAGTTTGGCTGCATATCCGGGATCCAGAAGCAGAGATTGCCTTTGCAAGTCCCTTGGTTTCCTATGAAGATTTGCAAAGCAATGTGCTGTACCTTTGTACAAAAGAAGAACTCTCCCCCTCCCTGGACATTGAGGGGCTGAATTTTTTGCTGATTTCCGGGAAAGATACCCCTGGCTACCGTTTCCACAACTGTAATCTCTTGGCTCTTTTGCGTCCCCTGGAACCAAAAGAAGCCCTGGAACAGGCGGATACCCTTTTTCTTTCCCCCCAGCTGTCCCAAAATACCTTTCCCCAGCTCCATTCCAATTTTTTAAAGGAACTATTAACCAGAAATATACGGGACATATCCACCACCATACGCCGGGCAGATATGTTAAAAATAAAATCCCGGGCTTTGATGCAGATTTTGACCATCATGCCGGAAAATGCCAGGAGCAAACAGATTTCTTTGCTCTATGAAGGCATTAAAAAACAGTATTCCGAGTCCTATCACACTCTGCTGGATGAAAGGATTGTTTTTTTAATTATAAACGCCGACTCTCCTTTGGAACAAGGGCCCCTCCCGGACCTCCTTCTTTCCCAAGGAGTTCGAGGGTCCCTGAGCCGCTCCTTTTCTTTTTTGCAGGATACCTATGACCACTATAATGAAGCCCTGGCCGCCTGGTATATCGGGGAGCGGGTGTCTCCAGAGGAAACCCTACACGCCTATGGACAGTATATTTTTCACCACATCGGCGGGATATTGGCAAAGGAATATCCCCTGGAAAAATTTTACCATCCCGCCATCAGCAGTATTACAGAATATGACAAAAAACATCATACCCAGCTTTTGCAAACTCTTCGGATGCATTTGCTCCACCCCTATGAACCTGCCAAAGCAGCCCAGGCTTTGTTTATTCATAAAAACACCCTGTTTTACCGGATTAATAAACTGAAGGAGCTTTTTGAGCTGAACTTGAACAATGGAGATGAAAGGCTGAGCCTGCAGCTTAGTCTGAAGTTTTTGGAGATGAATTCTTCTTCCGGGATCGGACTGTAGGGAGCCAGGTGTAGAAAGCCAGCAAGGGCTTTTGAGAAATTTTCCTTTACGTCTCTTAGGCCTAGGAAGTATAATGTAGAAATGAACACCTATTTTTTATTCGGGCAAAATGCCAAGAACAAGATTATGAAACCTATCAGAAAAAAAATTGCAGCCTGTATTCTATCTCTGTTGTTTGTCCTTTCCTGTGTCCTTCCTGCCAGAGCCCAGGTGGACTGGCCCCAGGATGTGGAGGTAGCCTCTGAGGGAGCCATTTTGATTGATGCGGACTCCGGTGCCGTTTTATATGGAAAGAACATCCATGAGCATTACTTTCCTGCCAGCATCACCAAGATCCTTACAGCATTGATTGTAATTGAACACTGCGATTTAAACGAAACCCTGACCTTTAGTTATAATGCAGTACACAATGTGGAGGCAGACTCCTCCAGCGCCGGCTTTGATGTGGGAGATACCTTGACGGTGCGGGACGCCTTGTATGCCATGCTGTTAAAATCCGCCAATGAAGCCGCCAATGCCTTGGCAGAGCATGTTTCCGGCAGCATTGAGGATTTTGCAAAATTAATGAATGAGAAGGCCCAGTCCCTGGGCTGTGTAGATTCCAGCTTTGCCAATCCCAGCGGGTTAAACAATCCCAATCACTATACCAGTGCCTATGATTTTTCCCTGATCAGCAAGGCGGCCTTTGAAAATCCAGTATTTGTGGAAATTGATTCCACCAAGTACTATACTCTCCCTCCCTCCAAAAACTCTCCGGAGGGGCAGACAGTGTATACCCATCATGCCATGCTGAAGTCCAAAACCAATTTTTACTACCCCAATGCCATCGGAGGAAAAACCGGGTACACCACCTTGGCCGGCAACACTTTGGTAACCTATGCCAGAAATGAAAAAATCGGTTTGATCACCGTGGTTTTAAACGGACGGCAAACCCACTATCCGGATACCACTGCTTTGCTGGATTTTGGATTCCGCTGTTTTTCCAACCGACCCATTACCGGCAGCGACCTCAACAATATGGATCATATCATGGACAATATATCCCTGATCCCTGACATCAATGAGGTCACTCTTTCTTTGGATCCCAAGGGTTCCCTGACCCTTCCCCAGGGGGAGGACATATCCCAGGCCAGTTCAAAGATTTCCTATAACCTGGATGCTTCCGCTCCCCAGGGAGCCATTGCCAGAATTTCCTATACCTATGGGGAAAGACAGGTGGGGGAAACCTATATTTTAGCCAAGCACAATGCACCTGA
>CALISX010000433.1 GCA_938041725.1 uncultured Lachnoanaerobaculum sp. | reverse complement strand
AGAATATCCGCTCATGCGAGCATGGCGGCTATTCTGGCGCCGTCCGGGGACTTATACAGTATAGTAACATATGTTCGAAAAAAAAGCAAACGATTGTTCGAAAAAGCGTTGACAAACACCTGTTCCTGATATAACATGTTCTTAGAACAAATGTTTGTAGAACATATATTTGGAGGCGGTTATGAAACGATATTTGGTTCTTATCATGTTTCTTTTGTTTTTGGCAGGAGGGATCCTTGGCCGGTCAGACAGCATCCGGGCCAGTATGAACCAGGAGGGCATCCGCTATTCCTCTATACAGATCCAAGGGGGCGAGACCCTGGAGGATGTGGCCGGACAGTACAATAATATCCATTTGTCCCAGGAGCACTATATGCAAAAGCTCCGGGAGATGAATTCCCTGACCTCTGATACTTTGTATCCCGGCTGTTATATTATGGTTGCCTATCTTCCGGAGGAATAAGGATTTCCCTGGGTCTCCTCCCGAAGCCTTACCTTGTTTCTGGCGCTTTTTCGCCTGTCATCCTCCAGTGCGGCATAGTGTTTCTTGGTGGTATTCACATCGCTGTGCCCCAGCACATCCGCCACCAGGTAGATATCTCCCGTTTCTTTGTAGAGATTGGTGCCATAGGTGCTGCGCAGCTTATGGGGGGTGATTTTTTTTAAAGGGGAGACGATGCGGGCATACTTTTTCACCAGATTTTCAATGCTTCGTACAGTGAGCCGCTTGTTTTGCAGGGAGAGAAAGAGGGCCTCCTCATGTCCCGGAGCCGGCTCTGTTGCCCTGCGCTCCTTTAAGTAGATTTGAAGAATGTCCTCCACCTCATCGCTGAAATATACCGTAACCTCCTTCCCTCCCTTGCGGTGGATCCGGATGCCGTCATTTTTCAAGTCCACATCCTCCAGGTTCAGCCCCACACATTCCGAGACTCGTATACCGGTGCCAAGCATCAGGGATAACAGGGCCTGATCCCGTATCTTTGTTTTTTCATGATAGATTTTTTGTCTTTTGGTTAAGCCGGTTCCTTCCTGAACCTCCTCCAACATCATGGCCACCTCATCCATATCCAGCCGCAGGATTTCCTTTTCGTGGAATCTGGGGAGGGAGACCCGTTCCATGATATTGTTTTCCAATCTTTCGATGTAATAAAAATATTTAAAAAAGCTTGACTCATGTTAC
>CALISX010000432.1 GCA_938041725.1 uncultured Lachnoanaerobaculum sp. | reverse complement strand
TTGCAGCCATCAATACGGTAAAATCCATCACCAACCTGGATATTGACAATTTCACCGGTATGCCGGTGGTAAACGGCAAGTCCTCTATTTCCGGATATTCCGGTGCAGGTATTAAACCCATTGCACTGCGTTTTATTACGGATTTGAAGCATGATCCTGTGGTGGGTCATATTCCCATTACCGGAATCGGCGGCATCGAAACCTGGAGAGACTGTCTGGAATTTTTAATGCTGGGGGCTTCCAACCTGCAGGTGACCACGGCGGTTATGCAGTACGGCTATCGTATTGTAGAGGATATGATCAGCGGCATTTCCCATTATATGGCGCTGCATGATGTAAAGAAACTGGAAGATCTGGTGGGTGCAGCTTTAGGAAATATTGTAAGTGCAGACCACATTGATAGAAGCTTCAAGATTTTGGTGAAGGTTAATGAAGAAAAGTGCGTAGGCTGCGGCAGATGCTATGTATCCTGCTTTGACGGAGGCCATCAGGCCATTACCTTTGATGAGGCCGCCAGAAAGCCTGCGATCCAGGAAGATAAATGCGTGGGATGCCATCTTTGTCTGAATGTTTGTCCGGTTATGGACTGCATTACCCCCGGCAAACTGGTGTTTAAGGAAAATGAGACACCTCACGATGTGATTTTAAAAACAGCCTATTTATAAAGAACGACAGATGGAGGGAAAGAGATGAAACAATTTGACCTGTTGATTAAGAACGGAACAGTGGTTACGGCGGAGGACATGTTTGTCTGTGACATTGCCGTAAAGGATGGCAAGATTGCAGCCATGGCAGATAAAATTGAGGCTGAGGCTGAAAAGGTTGTGGATGCCAAGGGCAAGCTGGTGCTTCCCGGTGCTTTGGATGTACATACCCATTTGCAGATGCCCTTTGGAGGAACCATTTCAGCAGACAGCTATCTGGCAGGAACCAGGGCGGCAGCCTGCGGCGGTGTTACCACCCTTTTTGACTATCCGATCCAAAGGAAGGGCAGCTCCATTATGGATATTGTCAATTCCAAAAAGGAGATTTTGGAAAAGGATGCCTGTATTGACTGGGCCACCCACTGCTGTATTACGGACTTAAATGACGGGGCTATTTTGGATGAAATGGAAACTGCAGTGAAGGAAGGCGTTACCAGCTTTAAGTGCTTCCTGGTATACAAAAAAGAAGGCATGATGACGGATGACGGCACCTTTGCACGCCTGCTGCTGCGGGCCAGAGAGCTGGGAGCCCTGGTGAATGTTCATGCAGAGAATCCGGATCTGATTGATTATTATACAGAGAAATTCCTGAAGGAGGGCAAAACCAGCGCCTGGTATCATTACCTTTCCCGTCCGGAATTTGTGGAGGCAGAGGCAGATAAGAGAGTGGTGCATTGGGCCAAGCATTTGAATGGTCCCTTGTATGTGGTGCATATGGCGGATAAGGAAGGTTTGGAGGCCTGCATCCAGGGCAAGGAGGAGGGAGCAGAGATCTACATTGAGACCTGTCCCCAGTATCTGGAATTTACCTGTGATGTGTATAAGAGAGAGGACGGAAGAAACTTCGTATGTTCTCCCCCCATGAAGGGTCAGGAGAGCCAGGATGCCCTTTGGGAGGCCATTAAAGCCAATATGATTGACGTGGTGGCTACCGATCACTGTCCCTTCCAGAGCTATGAAAAGGATTGGGGCAAGGACAACTTTACCAAGATCCCCAATGGATGCGCCGGTGTAGAGAATCTGTACCCCTATATGCTGGATGCTGCCAACAGCGGTAAGATTTCCTTCTCCCAGGTGGTAGCCCTTTGCTCCACCAATCCTGCCAGAATCTTTGGATGCAAGGACAAGGGTGCACTGCAGGTTGGCAAGGATGCAGATATTGTGATCTATGATAAGGATAAGGATTTCACCATCAGTGTATCCAATATGCATTCCGATTATGACCACACCATTTGGGAGGGCAAGAAGCTCCATGGCTATCCTGTACAGACCTATTTAAGAGGCAATCTGGTATATGATAATGGAGAGTTTGTAGGAAAGCCGGGTATGGGCAAGTTTGTTAAGAGAGTTCCCAAGGAAGTAAAATAAACCCTGTGCCGGAGATCCGGCACTACCATAGATATAAGGAGAATTTAAAATGGGTCGAATTGCGGTGATTGATACGGAAACAACCTGGTCAGACAAGGTAATGTCTGTGGGGGCAGTGATTGCTGACAGCAGGGACTATGGTGTTTTGGACAGCAGATATTATCTGATTGATCCTGCCTTCCGGGCTGGAGGTATGTACTCCCATGTGCTTTTCATGGAAGGAACCCCCAAAGAGGTGATCAGAAATCATGAGAGAATGGCGGCAGAAATGCGTCAATGGTTCAAAGGTCATGGTGTAAAGACTATTTTTGCCTATAATGCGGCCTTTGATAAGAGGCATTTGCCGGAGTTTCATGATTTTGACTGGTGTGATATCATGCGTATTGCCGCTTACAAACAGTTCAATAGCCGAATTCCGGAAACTGCGCCATGCTGTAAGTCTGGCCGTATAAAATCGGACTATGGAGTAGAATCCATATACAGGCTGCTTTCACAAGATCCTATATACAGGGAAAAGCATAATGGCTGGTATGATGCCTTAGATGAGCTGAAAATTATGGAATTGCTGGGGCTGCCTTTGGAGGTTTTTGAAAATGCAAAAATATAATGTTTCGATGTTGTGCAGCTCCAAATGAAAACCATGTGGCGGTTCATTTCCGGGAGGGGATACTGGATAGATTCATGGAAACTTAGTATCAAAAGGAGAGGGACTATGAAATATACAGCAGCTAAAACGATGACTGCATTTTTATTCTTGTGTATACTTATGGCCGGTTGTGATAAAACTGCTGATACGGATAGAGAAGGACTAAATATTGATACTGTAAGGGAGGATGTGCAAGAATACAATTCCAATTTGGTTAATAAATATATATCAGGCCAAGTAAAAGTGATTGATAAAAGCCTGGTAGAGAGTCAAGGAATAGATGGTGAGATCAAGCAGTATGAAAATGTGGAAGATCATTCTATTCTTCGGTATACAGTGGCAATGTTCGGTGAAACAGGACGATCTATTTCAGAATACTATGTTATAAAAAACTATATTTATGTAACGGTGCTGGAAGAGTATTATATAGCCCCCATCTACGAAAAAGGTCCCGATGTACTATATCGTACATTTAAAGAAGGCGTTATTTATAAAGATATGATTTACCAATTAGAAAAAGGGGATCTGATTCAAAGCAATAGAAAAGATATGGGACTACCGTACACTTCCCTGACAGAATTAAGTGAGGCGGCGCAGTAACCCCTATGCCGACGGATCGGCACCACCATAAATATAAGTCCACGCAATATTGTCCTTGGAAGTGGATGGTTTTTTATTTTTTTAAAAATCTTCTTGTAAGGACCTGCATTTCGTTGTATACTTACTCTGTTTGCAGAGCAGTTCCATGTCTGTAACTATAGTATTTTTATACCAGTCCGCGTAGCTCAGCAGGATGGAGCGACCGCCCCCTAAGGTTACGTTACAACGGTCACCTTAGAAAAACTAAATAAGGGATTGCAGTTCGACTTTTGCCGGGCTATAATCATATATCAGACACGTCCATATAGCTCAGCTGGATAGAGCACACGCCTCCTAAGGTGAGTGCTCTGCTTCTGCCTATCGGATTTCTCCTATCGGCTGGGAGTTCAATGTAAATAAACATTTTAGTCGAAAATGTCAATTTTTAATAGGTCCGCGTAGCTCAGCAGGATAGAGCGACCGCCTCCTAAGCGGTAGGTCGGAGGTTCAAATCCTCTCGTGGACGCTCAAGAATGGCGGAAAATCAAGGTTT
The DNA here is from genome assembly GCA_938041725.1 of uncultured Lachnoanaerobaculum sp. Classification (GTDB taxonomy): domain Bacteria; phylum Bacillota; class Clostridia; order Lachnospirales; family Lachnospiraceae; genus Lachnoanaerobaculum. The sequence goes on along the minus strand of CALISX010000432.1, from coordinate 930 downwards.
CTTGGTTTTCCGCTTTTCTCATATTTAAAAAAATTCTGCAAATTTTTGTTAGCCAGCTAACAAAGCAAGCTTCAGGTTCAAACCCTCCGCCTTTGTTAGCTGGCTAACACGTTAGCAAAAATCCACCTTTTTTGCTAACAAAAATCTGTGTTTTGCTAACAAGCACAAAAAATGCCAAAAATTTCTGCTAACAAAAAAGTTTGATGGCAAGAGTTCGATGTCCTAGCACCTAGAACTTTAAAGCATATAAACTTACTTACATAGACCGGTTGGAATCCCTCTTTGAGGAAATCTGACCGGTCTTTTTTATCACAAGGCGAAAGGAGGAAATCCGATGAATGATATACAGTGAGTCTCCCAGTCTCACCTTTTGGCAATCCTTAAGAAGAAAAGAAAGGCGGCGTTCATGGCGGTATTTCGTGTTGAAAAAAATTCCAATTATACCACGATGTGCAATTACCATTTGCGAGACAAAAAATTAAGTCTAAAGGCCAAAGGGCTTTTGTCCCTGTTTTTAAGCTTACCAGAGCAATGGCACTATAGTATCCGAGGGATTGCCTCTATCACCAAAGAAGGGGTAGACAGTGTAAATACTGCTCTTAGGGAACTGGAAGAATGCGGTTATCTGATCCGCCGACAAAAACGCCAGGAAAATGGACGTATGGGGGAAATTGAATATGTGATTTATGAAAAGCCAAGGGGGGATTTTCCAGATACCGGTTTACCGGATATGGAAAATCCGGATGCGGTGATTTCGGATACGAAAATCCCCAGAGAAATAAAGAAAGATAAAACAAGTATAGAAACAGTAAATACGGAATCAAATAATCAAAGAGAAAGGAAACGCCCGATTCGTCACTGCTATGGGCAGTACCAAAACGTGCTTCTTTCGGAGGAGGAAATGAAGAAGTTACAGAAGGAATATCCCAA
>CALISX010000431.1 GCA_938041725.1 uncultured Lachnoanaerobaculum sp. | reverse complement strand
CTATTCTGGCGCCGTCCGGGGACTTATACAGTACATACAACCGGGAGTTGTAAAAGGGGGATCTGTCCCCTTCTTTTTTTGTTACAATGGAAAAAAGGAGGCAGATATGGAACTGTATGAAGCAATCGCCCAAAGGATTCTTTCTTTGTGCATTGAAAAGGATATGACCATTTATCAGGTGGCCAAAAAAGGCGGCATCCCCCAAAGTACCCTGAAGGATATGGTATCCGGCAAAAGCAAAAATCCCGGGGTGCAAAATCTGGAAAAGGTGGCATTGGGATTTTCCCTTACCTTTTCGGAATTTATGGGGGATGATATTTTTTCCAGGTATCCCCTGCTGGTTCTCCCCAAAAGAAAATATCTTCTGTAAGGGGGGCAAAAATCTTATTTCTCATGATCCAGGTAGGCCCTTGCATCCAAAAAGAAACTGGCAATCATCAGGATCATAATGATGCCAATGGGAAAGGCTGCTATGATGGATACGGTTTGCAAATTGCTCATGGAATTGTCTGCAAAAAGCAGGGCAATGGGGAGCAAAATCAAAAGTATGGCCCAGTAAAGCTTAATCTTTTTGGAGGGATCCCTGTTTCCCAGGTCCTTGTAGGAATAGGAGGCGGCCACCAAGGTGAGGGAATCAAAGGTGGTGGCATAAAAGGTGATCATGGTCAGGGCCAAAAGCAGCAGCACAAGAGGGGGGAAGGGAAGCCGGTTCATGATCTCCCCAATGGTATGGTAAAGGTTTTGCCCCTCTTCATAGATGGCCAGGACATCCAGTTTTCCTGAGGCAAAAAGCCCCAGGCTGAAATTTCCCAAAATGATAAAGGAAAGGAAGGTTCCGGAGAGTCCAAAAACATATCCCCCCAGCACCACCTGCTTTAAGGTTCGTCCCTTGGATATGCTGCCGATAAAAAAGGGGGTGGCCACGCACCAGACCATCCAGTAGGCCCAGTAAAAGCAGGTCCAGTCCTGGCTGAAGGTGATTTTCCCTGTGGGGTCTGTGTAGGTGGAAAGGGTCAGGAAATTCTGGGCAAGATTTCCCAGGCTTGCCAGGCCGTTTTCCAGAATGAACCGGGTCTGGCCTCCCCCTAAAAACACATAGGCCAAAAGGGCAAAGAACAAGTAGATGCATCCTGCTGCCAGTTTGGCCACACTTTTGATGCCAAAGTAGGCGCAAAAGGTATATACTCCGCAGACAACCAGCAAAAGGGCGATGCTCATGGCTTTTCCATCAGGCAGGGAAAAGATCCGTCCCATGGTTTGGGACAGGAGGGGGGTGGCCAGGGAAAAGGTGGTGGCTGTACCTGCGATTAAAGCAAATACAGCGATTAAATCAATGAGTTTTCCCCATATTCCATCGGTTTTATCTTTTAAAAGGGGCCTGCAGGCTTCGGAATATTTTTGTCTGGTGCGTTTGCGTACATGGAGCATAAAGCCAAAGGCACAGGCCAGCACCAAATAAAAGCTCCAGGGAATGGGCCCCCAGTGAAACAAGGGATAGGTGCCGGACCAAAGGGTGGTGTCCCCCAGGGCGGCAATCCGTCCTTCCCTGGCATAGAGAATCCACTCGCACAGGGAATAAAACAAAATATCAGCGGCCAGTCCGGCAGTAAACATCATACTGCCCCAGGTAAAGTTAGAATGTTCCTTTTTCTCTCCCCCTAATTTGATGTTCCCATATTTGGAAAAGGCTATAAACAGGGAGATGAAAAACATCCCCAGTCCCATGGCCAAATAAAAACTTCCCAGGGTTTTATTAAAAAATGTTCGAATTTCCTCCAGAATATGGGTAGAGGTATGGGGATATACAAAAAAGATCATGCATAATGCCGCCACCAAAATAAAGGGGAGAAAGGTAATGGAGTAATCAATTTCTTTTTGCTTCATAGGACCTCCTATGTTCAATAATATAATAAAAGCTCAATATGTTGAACATGATACCATGTTCCAAGGAGAAATACAATATTAACTTTTTATTAGAAGAGTTATAAAAAATAAAAAAACACTGTAAAATACCTGCTTGATTCGATATAATAGCAGATGTTTGCGAGGAAACAGCTATGTACTAGGCTCATGCAGACGGAAAGGCTTGGAACGGAGAATGAAGAAATTAACGGGAGTCCTTGTTTGCGGTCTTTTCTTATCCGCCTCTGTTTTTTTGAATGGTTGTTTGAAAAGCGAGATTGTGGGTCAAAGAAATGATACCGAACCGGAATTTGAAACAAGAGACAATATCGTTTTGGATTGGAATCAGATTCGTGCAGATGCAGAGGAACAGTTCAATGATACCTCCCTGTATCCCTTAAGCGATTATATCGATCTGGCTTTTGATGAAGGAAAGGGACAGGTGCTGCTGATTTGGTCTATTTCCAATGATGCTACATTGGAGGATGCTTTGGAATATGGGGCCTCCTATGTGAAGGGGATCAATGACATTGCAACGGATCAGGATTTTTCCCTGGCAAAATCCAGTGATACAAGTTATGGCGGTTTGTTTGACAAGTACAATCTGCAGCTGCAGGTTTTTCGGGAAGCGGACATTATGGAAGAGAGCAATTATTATATTAACATGTTTATTCCAGCCGGAAGCAATGCAGCCATTGAGGCGCAGCAAAAAAATTAATTAACAGGGGGCAGTATGCGATTACGCAAAAAGATACTGATGTTTGGATTAAGTTTGGCCATGGTTGTACAGATTTCCAGTCTGGCTTATGCAGGGGTGATTGGCAAAAGCTCTAAGCTCTATCCCTTGGTGCAGGCGGATAATACAGAGGCTTTGCTGGGAGGAGGAGAGATTAATCTCCTTGGCAGCGCCACAGCCAGTCAGAACATGAGCTATGTGATCACCACCAGAAGCGGCAAGGTAATTGTGGTGGATGGGGGTCTGGAGGCTGATGCCCCCCATTTGGTGGAGGTGATTAAGTCCAAGGGCTGCAAGGTCAGCGCCTGGTTTTTAAGTCATCCCCACAGCGATCATGTGGGAGCCATCACCAAAATCGTCAATGACGGGATGGACGGTATTTCCATTGATGCAGTGTATTATAATATTAGAGAGCAGGCCTGGTATGAGCAAAATGAAAAATACCGGGCGGATACTGTGGCCAAGTTTAGAGATGCCATGGCAAAACTCCCGGAAGGGGTGGTGCATTCCAATGTGCAGAGGGGAACAGTGGTTAACCTGGACGATGTTTCGGTGCATGTGATAAATAATCCCTATTATCTTCCTACCAATTCCATCAACAATTCCTCTGTAGTATACCGGATGGACTTTGGTCCCACCAGGGTGTTGTTTTTAGGGGATATGGGAGCCGAGGCCGGAGAGGCCATGATCAAGGATGTGCCGGCTTCTGAGTTGGACAGCGACATTGTACAAATGGCCCACCATGGACAGTATGGAGTAACCAAGGAGGTATATCAGATCATCAGCCCCAAGATATGTATGTGGAATACGCCCCAGTGGCTTTGGGATAATGATGGAGGCGGAGGCTATAACACCGGAAATTACAAAACCCTGGAGGTTCGCTCCTGGATGGAGGAAATGGGTGTAAAAGCCAACTATGTTATTAAGGATGGAGATCAAACCATTAAATAACCATAAAAAAACTTCCGGACAGGCCGGGAGTTTTTTTATACGGTTATCTTTTTTCGTTCCTTAATAGGAAGGGCTACCCTGGCATACACCAGCTGGTAGGTAAGATAGCAAAGCACAGCTGCCCCTATCACATCCAAAGCAGAATGCTGCTTTAAAAACATGGTAGAAAGGCAGATGGAAATCATGGCCAGAAGAGAAAACGCCTTCACTCCTCTATGATGGACAAAGAAGCGGCTTTTTACAAGAGCAATATGGGTTCCAATGGCATTGTATACATGAATGCTGGGAAATACATTGGTATTGGTATCAGCCTTATAAATCAAGGACACCACAAAGGAAGCCCAGTTTTTATGGGGATCTAAATTGACCGGGCGCAGATTGGTTCCATTGGGGAAAATCTGGCAGATAAACAAGGAGGCGCTCATACCCAAGGCCAGGTAGAGGCCGAATCTGTAAAACTCATCTGCATCCTTCAAAAACAAGAAAACCAGCATAAAGGTTACATAGAGGAACCAAAAGCCATAGGGAAGGATGAAATAGGGATTAAAGGGGATGATATCATCAATCCATGTATGCATCACATGAAACTCTGTCACCACAGTACGCTCTAAATATAAATACCAGGGAACATAGATCAGGATATACAAAAAAGCCCATCCATGCTTATACTGCTCCATTAATTCTTTTATTTTTTTCATACATACCTCTGTCTTTTCTGCCATCCACCGGAGAAATGCTGTTTTTATCGCCATTTCTCCGGAACCAGGCTGGCAAAACCTGCCCATGTGTATATTCGTGGAATTATAGCATGGGAATCCTCCCTTGACAATTAACTTATTTTGAATTTTCCTTACAATCCTCTCCCAGAATTTTTTTGGCAGTTTCGTCATTTACGCCGCATTCCTCCGGTTTCCAGCCGGCCTTCAGTCTTCTTTTAATCCTTAGCTCATGCTCCCTTGTTTTTCGGTTGATCTCATTGGAAAAACGGAAATGACGGAGCAAGAGGGCAATGGCTGCCCCAATGGCCACCAGTCCGATGATACTGCAAACCAAAATCAAAATCCGCAGGGGAATTTTGGGCATGGTGGCGGAGGCAGGTTCTGAGGGAACATGTTCCGTAGTTTGGGCTGTGGGCTGGGTCTGGGGAGGGGCCGTGGTCAGGGGGGCCACATACTCAGGTGCATTGTGCTTG
>CALISX010000430.1 GCA_938041725.1 uncultured Lachnoanaerobaculum sp. | reverse complement strand
AGGGGAGCGGTTTTTACATTGTGGCCTGCATGGCGGCTGGTAAAGGCCTCATATTCTGCTTCATTTTTAAAAAGGGGTTCCAGGCGGTTAATCTCATGGGCCATTTGAATCCCGGTCTGCAGCTTTTGGATCAAAGGGGTGATGCCGATTATGGCATCCTGGTTTTCACAGTTCATGGCGGATCCAATGGCGGCAAAGAGATGGGAGTTGGGGGGATCCACAATGTATTCCCCTGTCAGGTTCAGGGTGCGGATAAAGGCAGCCTTTAATTCCGACAAAAAGTGGAGGGGCCCCCCTAAAAAGGCCACATGTCCCCGGATGGGCTTTCCACAGGCCAGTCCGGAGATGGTTTGATTTACCACCGCCTGGAAAATGGAGGCGGAGAGGTCCTCCCTGGTGGCTCCTTCATTGATCAGGGGCTGAATGTCTGTTTTAGCAAACACGCCGCACCGGGCTGCAATGGGATAGATGGCCTTATAGTTCTTGGCATAGGTATTGAGTCCAGAGGCATCGGTTTGCAGAAGGGAGGCCATCTGGTCAATAAAGGAGCCGGTACCTCCGGCGCAAATGCCGTTCATTCTTTGGTCAATGCCACCGGTGAAATAGATGATTTTGGCATCCTCTCCTCCCAGCTCAATGGCCACATCCGTTTGGGGTGCATAGTATTTTAATGCGGTGGCCACCGCCACCACCTCCTGGATAAAGGTGGATTTTAAATGCTTGGACAGGGTCAGTCCCCCGGAGCCTGTGATCATGGGAACCACAGTGATTTCTCCCAGCCGGGATCTGGCATCGGATAAAATGTCCCCTAAGGTTCCCTGAATATTTGCAAAATGTCTTCGATAGTCGGAAAACAAAACTTTATCTTGATGGTCAAGTATTGCCGCCTTTACCGTAGTTGAGCCTATGTCAATGCCCAGAACATAGATATTCTTTGTTTCATTCATATTAAAACTAACCTCTTAAGCTGATAGTCTTGGTAAGCTTTCATGCCGGAGGGTCCGGCATCACCATACATACTCATACCTGCTGTCCCGTCCCATGGAAATGTATCTGTGCATGCAGACATGCCCATGGCGCACATCCAGCTGTATAAGTCCCCGTGGCCATAAATCATTCAGCCCTTTTTGGAAAAACCATTTCAGAGAAGGAAAGGGAGATTGCAGGGGATTTTAGATAATGCTATAATATCTCCTCATGGAAGGAAGAAAAGCGGACGGATCTGTCCGGTTTATGTTTGGAAAGGAAGGGAATGAATTTTTTTAGAAAAATAGAAAAACGACTGGGAAGGTTTGCCATTCCCAATCTCATGCTGTACCTGACCGTGCTGTACGGCATCGGTTTTGCCATTAGTTTGGTGCATCCCATGCTTTACTTTGAATATTTGTCCCTGGATCCCGGGGCAATTTTACATGGTCAGGTCTGGCGTCTGATTACCTGGCTGATGTACCCTCCCAGTAACAGTATATTTTTTGGATTGATTATGCTGGTGCTGTATTACAGTCTGGGTATGAATCTGGAAAGGGTATGGGGAAAATTCCGTTTTAATGTATATATGTTTATGGGCTTTTTCTTTCTGATTTTGGCGGCGTTTCTGCTGTACGCCCTTTTTGGAAAGGATGGGACTGGGGTTCCGCTGACCCCTGGGAGCCTGAATACCTCCATTTTTTTGGCCTTTGCCATGACCTACCCGGAAATGAATTTTTATATTTATTTTGTTTTACCCATTAAGG
>CALISX010000429.1 GCA_938041725.1 uncultured Lachnoanaerobaculum sp. | reverse complement strand
GCAGCTCCATAGCCTGGTCCCTCTTCGCTGGGCAGCACCTCCACCGTCAGGTTCATGATATTGGCCACCAGCCACTTCCAAAGGGGGCTCTTGGCGCCTCCTCCGGAAATCTTGGTTCGTTCAATGGAAATACCCAAACTCTTTGCCACCTCCAGGGAATCCCGCAGTCCAAAAACCACGCCCTCCAGCACCGCCAGGGTCATATCTTCTCTGGTGGTGTCCATGGTCATACCGGTAAAGGTGGCTCTGGCCAGGGGATTGTTGTGAGGAGAGCGCTCCCCCATTAAATAAGGCAGGAAAAACACTTTGTTTTCTCCCAGGTTTTTAATATCCTTTTGTTCCCCGGCATAGTCCCTGGTTTTTAAAATCTCATCCATCCACCATTTATTGCAGGAGGCTGCGCTAAGCATAACCCCCATAAGATGGTAAGCCCCATTGGCATGGTCAAAGGAATGGAGGGCATTGTATTTGTCCACCCCGAAGCCTTCACTGGAAATAAAAATGGTTCCAGAGGTGCCCAGGGAAATATTGCAGGCTCCTTCTCCCACCGTGCCGGTCCCCACTGCGGCGGCGGCATTATCTCCGGCCCCTGCAATCACCTTCACCTCCTGGGAAAGTCCCAGCTCCTTTGCAATCTCCGGTTTCAAACAGCCTACCGCCTCAAAGCTTTCATACAGCCTTGGCAGCATCTCCTCTGTAATACCGCAAATCTCCATCATCTCTTTGGACCAGCACCGGTTCTTCACATCCAAAAGAAGCATTCCCGAGGCATCAGAATAGTCTGTGCAAAAGGCACCGCTTAATGCATAGGCCAGATAGTCCTTGGGCAGCATAATCTTTTTGATTTTAGCAAAGTTTTCCGGTTCATTGGCCTTTACCCATAAAATCTTGGGAGCAGTAAAACCAGCAAAGGCAATATTGGCAGTCCATTCCGAAAGCTTCTCCTTACCGATCTCCCTGTTTAAATACTCTGTTTCCCTGGTGGTTCGTCCGTCATTCCACAAAATGGCAGGACGGATGACCTGATCCTTTTCATCCAAAATCACCAGTCCGTGCATCTGTCCGGAAAAGCTGATGCCTGCCACCTGCTCCCGGTCCACACCGGCCAATAACTCCTTAAGCCCCCCAAGGGTTTCCCCAAGCCAATCCCCCGGATTTTGCTCCGACCAGCCGGGATGGGGGAAATACAGGGGATATTCCCTGGAAACAGTGTTTATCACCTTTCCCAATCCATCCACCAGCAAAAGCTTGACTGCCGAGGTTCCCAGATCAATTCCGATATAAAACATAACGTTCTCCTTGTACATTGCCAGCGGCACGGGTACTGCCTTGGCCGCCGTGACGC
>CALISX010000428.1 GCA_938041725.1 uncultured Lachnoanaerobaculum sp. | reverse complement strand
ATAAACAAACTCAGATCAAAGCAAGCATTCAGGTTGGCATTGTAGCCTTTGTACTTCTTGCAGTGGTTTACGGAAGTCTTACTTATGCAGGCGCTACAGTGAGCAGCTATTATACTCCTGATAATGAGAGAACGGAAATCCTGATCGGCATGGTAACCATGATGCTTGGAACTGTAGGAAAGGTGCTTATGGGTATAGTGGTAACGCTTGCCTGCCTTACTACTTCAGTTGGTCTGGTATCGGTTTGCGGCAATTATTTTGAATCTATATCAAAGGGTGCACTTAAATATAAGACAGTTGCAGTTGTAACAACCTTGGTATCTTTTGCCCTTTCACTCATAGGCGTTACAAAGATGATTGAGTATTCAGGACCTATACTGTCAACCGTTTATCCAATGATTATAGCACTTATAATAATCTCACTCTTTGATAAGTTTGTTAAATATAACCTCACCTATGCAGGTGCTGTTATAGGTGCATTTATAGTCGGATTTGTTCAGAGCGTTCCGATTAAAGGAGCAGCTTTCGAAGGCTTTAAGGGCTTTATAGGCTCCCTGCCGCTCAACGCTATAGGCTTTGAATGGGTAGTTCCCACAGCGGTATTTGCAGTAGTATTTACAATTATTGCTATGGCTACTGGTATAGGCGGTACTATTGACGATGCTAAATAAGCGTGCTGAATAATTAAAAATTTTATTAAGATGGAGCGAATCTGCAGATACATTATTATTTATGTATTCAAACAGGTGCGCTCCATATTATAGTTTTGAAAGGTGTCGGTGAACTACGATGGATATTAATGGGTCAAAGCATAGAATACGTATTATAACAGGGCATTATGGCAGCGGTAAAACAGAGTTTGCTTTAAATCTTGCGGTAAGATTAAGAGAAAGCTATGATAATGTTGCCATAGCGGACCTTGATGTAATAAATCTTTACTTCAGAAGCAGAGAAAAAGAAGAAGAAATGAATAATATCGGAATCAGAGTTTTTTCAAGCTCAGTGAGGGCAAGCGCAGTAGACATACCTGCGGTTTCAGCTGACATAATGACTCCGATAGAGGAAGATGACTGCCAGCTTATTATGGACATAGGCGGAAATCCGGCAGGTACCAGAACCTTGGGAAGGTATAGAAATTTTTTGAAAAATACAGGCTATCAGCATCTATTTGTACTTAATGCCAACCGCCCTGAAACTAATACCTGTGAAAAAGCGATAAATTTTATGAATGGAATCAGAGCCCAGTCAGGATTGGATATTACAGGGATTGTAAATACTACACACATGCTTAAATCAACTACGGTGGATGATATTTTAAAGGGACAGGAGCTTTGCAGAGAGGTGTCAAAAAAATTGGACCTTCCAATATGCTATACTGTTGCGATAGAAGAGGTAGCAAGAAAACTGCCCGAAGATATAGAGGGCGAGCTTATTCCTCTGAAGCTTTTTATGAGAGAAGGCTGGATGATGTAGAATGCCCGCTTTACTAAATATTTATAAAATGGTATACTTAAGCTACGCAGCATCAAAACGGATTTTAAATTGGAGGATAAGATATGATCATACAGGAAGCCGGTGAGATGTATTTAGAAACAATACTTAGGCTTAAGCAAAAAACAGGAGCTGTACGCTCTGTTGATATTGCGAGGGAAATGGGCTATTCAAAACCGACAGTGAGTGAGCAGATGAAAAAGTTCCGGGAGAACGGATACATTGAAGTAGATGAGGAGGGGCATATTCTTCTGACCCCCAAGGGAGAGGAGATTGCCAATGCCACCTGGGAAAGACATAATGTTCTTGGGAGAATTCTGCAAAAAATCGGTGTCAGCAAAAAGGCGGCGATTGAAGATGCCTGCCGTATTGAGCATTATATCAGTGAGGAGACCTTCCTCTGCTTAAAAAAATATTTTCAGGAAGAGGAATAGGGGGCCCAGGCCCCCTGTTCCTGTGTGAAAACCTTCTATTCCTTCTGTAATTTTTCATTATGATTTCGATAATCTATTCTATATGGTTTCATTTGGGTGTTTGGGATAAAACACAGTTTCCCCATATTCCATCCACAATTTCTCCACGATTTTTCCATGTTTTCTCCATAGCTCTTTTTTAGAATGACAGCTTCCTCTGGAAAAAAGGTGGTATTGACTTTGGCAGCGGGAACAGAAAATACTGTTTCTGATGGCAGCACCTATTCGGATACCAGTGAGGATGCACCGGATGCGGCCATTTATGTAAAAAACGACCTGACCATCAATGGCAGCGGAAGTCTTACTTTAACCGGGAATTCCCAGTCAGCCCTGAAGGTGAAGGATAATCTGGTGATTTTAGCCGGAACTTTGGATATCACGGCAGCAGACAAGGGCATCAAGGGCAGCGACAGTGTTGCCATTGAGGATGGAAATTTGACCATTTCTGCCAAGGATGACGCCATTACCACAGAGGGAGCTTTAAGCTTTTATAATGGAAATCTTTTCATCAAGGAATCCGCCGAAGGAATGGAGGGAGTGCAGGTGCTGATTGCAGGGGGGAATATTGATATTACCTCCAGCGATGACGGTATCAATGCCAGGGGGCTTTTGGAGGAGACGGCCCCCAGGGAGGTCCTCCCAGCAATAGAAGAGGCGGTCCCCAGGGAGGCCCTCCTGGAAACGGCAGAGGCGGTTCCGCCAGCAATGGTGGTGCCAGCCTCCCCTGATAGGGGGAATAATAACAGAAGATTGTCTTTTAACTTGACAAAAAAAGATTTATCCTTGACAATAATTATGATACCGTCTCTTTATAAAGAGGGAAAGTGCTAGTTTGTGAGGGTAATGCTTATGACTATGGGGTATGAAGCTTTAAGGCTTGTGTTTGCCTGGTATTGTCTGAGTGCGGTTCTTTATCTTGTACAAGTGATAGGGCTGTTCTTTTTATTCAAGAAGATGGGACTGGAGAGCTGGAAGGGGCTGATTCCCTTTTACAATGGCTATCTTGTAGCGGAGAGAACCTATGCCTCCAGGTTTTTCTGGACAATACTGGTCTTGTCTTTCATGATTCATTTTTTAAACAAGATTAGAGGAACCGATTTTATGGATGTTTTGTCAGTTTTTTCGATTGTTTTAGTAATGTTAGTGATTGTTTTGACACTTTCTATCCGAAGCAGCTATTTTTTTGCAAAGTCCTTTGGATATGATGTTGGAATGGCCATCGGTTTGCTTTGCCTTCCCTTTATATTTGTTTATGTGCTCGCCTTTGATCAAAGCATATACCAGGGAAATCTTTTCCAGAACAGCGGGAAACAGTTTTAGGGTGCAGGAGGGGCCAAAGCCCCATCCTAGGTCCATCCCCCGTCCAAAGTAATAATCTGTCCTGTTAAATACGGGCTTTTTAAAATTAAATCCACTGTTTTTGCCACATCCCCCGGGGTTCCGAAGCGGCCCAGGGGGATTTCTTCCTGGAGAGCGGTCCGTTCCGCAGGAGACAGGTGGTGGTTCATAGAGGTATCAATGAATCCCGCTGCAATGGCGTTGACACGGATTCGGCTGGGAGCCAGTTCCTTAGCCAGAGCTTTGGTAAAGGCATTTACCCCTCCCTTTGCAGCGGAATAGGCTGTTTCCATAGAGGCCCCGGTATTTCCCCAAACAGAGGATATATTGACGATATTTCCTCCGCCGTGGCGGAGCATGGAGGGCAGGAGATACTTGGTGGTTAAAAACAAAGAGGTAAGATTGACTGCCAGGATTTGATTCCATTCTGCCAGAGTCATATCCTGAAGGAGTCCCACATGGGAAATCCCTGCATTGTTTATAATGGCATCTATTTGTCCATAGCGGTGCAGGAGATTTTCAGCCATGGACTTTACTTCCTCTTCTTTACTGATATCCAGGCCAAAGCCAATACAAGTTACCCCACAGTTTTCTGCTTTTCTCTGTACCTCCTGTAATAAATCCAGTCTTTCTTTGCAGCATAGCACCAAATGGCAGCCCTGTTTTGCCAGATGCAGCGCAATTTGTTCTCCAATTCCCCGGGAAGCCCCGGTTACCAATGCGATTTTTTTCATGTAATCAACCCCCTTTGAAAAATTTTATGAAATTTCCAGGCTTTTTTTAAAAAAGAAAGTCCCTGTTGGAAGGATAACATAATTATAATAAATCAATATAAATTTTTTTTCAGATAATTCTGTTTTTCATATAATCATCCATGCCAAGGGACTGGCAGCGCCATACCTATAAGTCTATGCGTCACTTTACTGCAAAACAGCTTTCGTGCCGGGATTTTTTTTGTTCTGGTTTTTAATAATATTGTAATGGATATTTTAAAGTATGGGTAAGAAAAAGAATTGTTATATAAAATCCCTTTTGGTATACTGGGAACAGTTATTGATTATAGGATAGAGAAAAACCGGGTTCAAAATAGGCCATTTAGGATGGATTCGGTTTTTTATTATGGGAAGAATATAAGTCTATGCGTCACCTCCCTGCTGGGGGAGCCTTTGTGCCGCTTAACAGGTATTCACATTCTCGTGCCGCCTTAGGTATCATTTCGTAGGGAGTTCGTGTTTTATATTTTCAAACGCAAGCAATTTAATAGAGGGAAATTTTTATATATGAAAAAAATGTTCGTGTTGGCATTGTCTACAGTTGCGATGTCATCTTATTTGGGAATTATATCCCGTGCCGATATGGATCTGGAGGCGGATGCTGCGGTTTCCGGTATGGCGGTGGCATTGAATAATTATAAAGCCGGTACCGCCTCGCCCCAAAAAGCTCTTGCCAGGTCTGTAAAGGCGGCTTCCCGGGGAGAGTTTCAAATTGATCTTGTCAATGGTCAGTCGGCAACGGAACGGTTAATCCAGGAAGTTGCAGAAAGGCAAGAGCCTGTGGTGGATGAAGGGGCCTATGAGGATGTGGCCATTGCCCAAAGTCCCAGTACTGTAATCATCCGCAGTGGGGCGGGAGAGGAAACAGAGGCTGTGGGCAGGATGAAAAACAAGGCTGCAGCCAGAATTTTATCCGCTGTTTCTACCCAGGAAGGGGATTGGCTCAAAATCCGCTCTGGAAACGTGGAGGGATATGTTCCTTCTGCCTATTTAAGTGTGGGGGACAGTGCATTGGCCAAGGAAGCAGCTACCACCTATGGCGTTGTGACAGATACAAAAACCCTGCGTTTGAGGGAGAATCCTGATCAGGATGCCAAAACCTTGACCCTGCTTTCCCAGGGGGAGCGGTATGAAATTGTGGGGCAGCAGGGAGATTTTTTAAAGGTGCAGGTGGATGATGACCTGGTGGGATATGCGGTTAAGGACTTTATAAAAACGGATGTGGTGTATGACACCGCCATTTCCACCCAGGAGGAAGCTCTTTTGGAAACCCAGAGGCAGCGGCGGAAAATGGAGGCCCAGACAGCCATGGCTAAGCTGGATGCTTTGGTGGAAGGCACAGCGGCAGAGAGTTTAGAGGAGACTGGTATGACCTGGGAAGCTCTTTTGGAAACGGAAGAGGGTGTGCTCAGGGTAGAGCCAAAACCGGAGGGCTCTGCCAGGTCCACCATTACGATTGTGGAAAACTCTGAACCTGCCGGACAAAGAATTCCTCTGCGGTCTGTGAAAGGAAAGGAAGAGGGGGGTATTCCAGAGGCGATTTTGACCGGTGATGGTTCCCCCGTTCAAGAGGAGAAGCTGGTGGCAGCGCCTCCCCAGGGTGGAAGTATCATGCAGGCGCCTCCCCGCACCGACAGCACCTTGATGGCAGCAGCCCCTGCACCAGGGGGGATCTCCACAGCGGCTCCTGTTCTGGGCGCAAAAGAGAAAAACAGCGAAACCTCTCCTTCTTCCCTTGTTGTAGAAGAAACCACTGCATCTAAAAATATTGAGCTGGTTTTAGGAACATCTACCGTCGCGGCTTCCGGCAGAGAGGTCCGGGTGGCTCCCAAAACGGAGGGAGCCAAAGAAACCCTCACCATCTCTGCCATCAGTCCGGAAACTGCTGCGACAGCTGCCAGGATAGAGGGAACCTTGATCTCTGCCACCAGTACGGCGGTGGCAGTAACCTCTCAAACAGAGGAAACCAAAGAGACCCTGCTGGTGGCTTCATCCAGTCCGGGGACCACCGTGGCTCCCAGGACAGAGGGAACCAGGGAGTCCCAGACCATTTCTGCCATCAGTCCGGAAACCACCACTGTGGCTCCCAGGACAGAGGGAACCAGGGAAACGCAGACGATTTCTGCTATTAGTCCGGAAACCACCACAATTCCTGCTTCCACCTCCCTTTTGGAAACCACTCTGGCTCCAGAAACCGAGGCTCCTTCTACCCAGGTACCAAGCACCGAGGCCTCTTCCACAGCAGTGTTTCCAGAGAGTAAGACGGATACTCCAGTAGAAAACCCGGAAACCACAGGGACTGCTGCAACCTCTGCTGCCATTACAGAAGAAACCAGTCAGGGAGCTTCCGTGCAGCCAAGGCCTACAGAGGAAAAGCATACCGTGGTGCCGGATCCCAATGCTGCCACAGCCCAGGCCACTGTTTCCCCTAGAACCGAGGCCCCTGAGACAGTGGAGAGAACCCAGGAAGTAACAGAAAAAACAGTGGATGTAGCGCCTGCTGCCTCCAGTAAAGCAGAAGCGGCTGTAGAGGCCCAGAACGAATCCCCCAGGCCCTTGGTGGAATCTGCTCCAGAGGCTTCCATTGATTCTGCCTATGAGGAAAACGGGAACAATGCTTTGCAGACAGCTCTACAGGATACCACCCGGGAAACGAAAATGGTGGATGAAAATGTGGTGAAGGCAAAGGGAGCCACAAAACAGACAGAAACCGCTGCCCAGGCTCCCACCACCCAGCCGCAAACCACAAGAAGGGAAAATGTTTCCAGGGCAGCCAAGGTATCCCAGACCACGGAAAACCCAGGCCCCGGGGCAACCAAGGCCCAAACCACAGCGGCTCCCACTACCCAGGCTTTGAAGTCGGCCTCCAGATCCGCCATTGCTGCCTATGCCAGGCAGTTTGAGGGCAATCCCTATAAATGGGGAGGCGTTTCCTTAACGGAGGGAGCGGATTGCTCCGGCTTTACCATGCAGGTCTACAAGCATTTTGGCATTAACATTGGAAGGAATTCCGGAGAACAGGCCACTCGGGGAAGGGAGATTCCGATTTCCAGCGTACAGCCGGGAGACCTGGTATTTTATGCCAATAAAAGCGGAGGAATCAACCACGTGGCCATGTATTTGGGAAATGGACAGCTTATCCATGCCAGCAATGCAAAAACGGGTATTATTATTACCAATATGAATTACCGCACACCCTGTAAGGCTGTAACCTTTTTAAGGTAGGCGGTACCAGGATTGATATGGGAATATACTGGATAAAAGGGAAAAAAAGTATTATAATGATCTACGCCTAGTAGATACGAAAACAGATAGGCTTTGCCTATCTGTTTTCATAAGGAACATGATCAGGACAGTTGGTCCAGGCATAGAGGGAGAGATTTATGAAAAAAATATGGATTGCATTAAGCGTGGGATTGATGGTGGCCTTGTCGGCCTGCAGCAGCCAGGCACCCCAGACCAAAGAAAGCAGCACAGCCGGGACAAGCGCCGAGGGAGGAGCAGCGGCAGAGGGTCGGGAGGGCTTTTTGGTAACGGCATTAAATTCTGATATTCAAACAACAGATCCCCACAAAACCTCCAAGGACTATCTGGTTCCCATGAATATTTTTGATCGTTTGGTGGATGTTCAGGTAAATGCTGACGGCAGCTCCCAGCTGGTGCCTTCCCTGGCAGAGAATTGGGAGATTTCCGAGGATGGAAAGACCTATACCCTGCATTTAAAGAAGGGGGTAAAATTTTCCAATGGAGCAGATTTTAATGCAGAGGATGTGCTGTATTCCCTTACCCGGATTCTCGGGGTAACAGGTGGGGTAAACGGAGACTTTGTAAGCTATATTGACGGAGCCAAGGAGGTGGCAGAGGGAAGCGCCAAGGAACTGAGAGGGGTAAAGGCCCTGGACGATTATACGGTTTCTATTACCCTTTCAGAGCCCTATGCAGGCTTCCTTGCCTGTTTGTCTGCCCCGCCGGTATGTATGCTGGACAGTGAAACCACAGAGACAGCAGGAGATGCCTTTGGAATGGATCCGGAGGTTACAGTGGGCACCGGTCCCTTTAAGCTTACAGAGTGGAGTGTGAACAATTCTATCACTATGGTAAAAAATGACAGCTACTGGGGGGAGGCTCCTGCTCTTCCTGGGGTTTTGGTGCGTATTGTGCCGGATTCGGAAACCAGAAATATCATGTTCCGCAACGGGGAACTGGATATTCTGGATTTGGATTATATGCTGGATTATATTGAACAATACAAAACAGAGATGCCGGATCGTCTGACCCATAATCCCAGGGTGGGTATTACCTTCTTTAGTTTTAATGAGGATAACAAGCCCTTTGATGATGTGCGGGTAAGAAAAGCAGTGTCCATGCTGGTGGACCGCCAGTCTATTATTGATTCTTTGCTGGGAGGCGTGGGAGCAGCGGAGAATGGAATTTTCCCCAGGGGATTGATCGGCCATAATGACAATCTGCCTGCTGTGACCTATGATGTGGAGGCAGCCAAGCAGCTTTTAGCAGATGCAGGATATCCAGATGG
Source organism: uncultured Lachnoanaerobaculum sp. (assembly GCA_938041725.1). Lineage (GTDB taxonomy): Bacteria > Bacillota > Clostridia > Lachnospirales > Lachnospiraceae > Lachnoanaerobaculum. The sequence goes on along the minus strand of CALISX010000428.1, from coordinate 1,313 downwards.
TTTTGATATGGAGATTGCTGTGGATTCTTCCTCTTCCGATACCATCAAAACCGTGGCTGAGGTTATTGCCTCCCAGCTGGGAGAGGCAGGGGTTCGGGCCAGCATAAAAAATTATGATGAATCCACCTGGCTGGCTACCCGCAAGGATGGAAGCCTGGGTTCCTATCTGGGAACCTGGACAGCGGATTATAATGATCCGGACAATTTTTTGTATACCTTCTTTGGAAATGCAAACAACACCAAGCTCCGTTCTTTGAATTACCATGACAATTCTGTGATGGACCGGGTGGAGGCGGCCAGAAGCATTGTGAATGAGGAGGAAAGACTGGAGGAGTATAGGGAGCTGGAGGAGCAGATCATCTCCCAGGACTATGCCTGGCTTCCCATGTTTTCCAGAGAGCATTACTTTGCTGTTAGTGAGAAGGTTTCTGGATTTACCCCCAACTGGGCGGGAACTTCGGATTTGAAGTTTGGAGGATTTTCCAAAACCCAGTAACTTCCCCTGCTGGGGAGCGGCAACGCCATAGAGATAAGTCAACGCCAAAATGATTTTTGTTTTGGCGTTTTTTTAATGTTCGGCATGCTGCAGGAGTGACTTTGTGGTATAATCCTAAGCATTGTACAGATACCTGTGTATCGGAGGAAACGAATTTGCTGAAAAGTATCGGAAAGAGAATTTTGATTTCCATTCCTGTTTTAATAGGGGTGGTCTTTATTATTTTTTTAATGCTGCGGGTGGTGCCGGGGGATCCGGTGACTACCATGCTGGGGGAGCATGTGAACCAGGAGGTGATTGATAAGATCCGGGTGGAAATGGGGTTGGACCAGCCCATGCGGGTGCAGTTTTTCAGGTATATCTCCCATGCTTTACAGGGGGATTTTGGAACCAGCTACCGGTTGAACCGGAATGTGACCGGGATCATTCTGGATGCCTTCCCCAATACCCTGAAGCTTTCTTTATGTGCTGCCCTGGTGGCCTGGGTGATTGGGATCGGAGCAGGAATTGCGGCAGCGGTACACCAAAACAAGCTTCTGGATCGGCTGTTTATGGGAGGTGCCTTGTTTGGGGTTTCCATGCCGGTTTTTATGATTGCTTTGGTGATGCAGTATCTTTTTTCCTTTCATTTTAAGATTTTCCCTGTGTCAGGGGTGGATTCTCCGGCCTCCTGGGTGCTGCCCTCCATTGTTTTGGGATGGAATTCGGCAGGAAATATTGCCAGAATGACCCGTTCTAATATTTTAGAGGTCATGCAGGAGGATTATATCCGTACTGCTAGAGCCAAGGGGCTTTTGGAGGGGCGGGTAATGATTTT